>NZ_CP157522.1:1200000-1500000 GCF_049075655.1 Methanothermococcus jasoni
TTTGTTGGAATTATTACAAGAGTCACTAAAAAAGGAGGAAATAAAGGTGATTTCTTAAAACCAAAAAAAGACTTCATCATTACTTTTTTCAAAGATTTAAGTAAGGTTTCTAAAGAAAATTTTGGAAAGCAAATACTAATTGATAAAGACAAAATAGATTGGAAAGAGGAAATTTTTAACGGTAAAAAAAGAAGATTTATAATTGGTGATATACCTTATAGAGAAAAACTAGAGGTAAGAAAAAATCAAAGGTATTATATAGAAGCCCCAGATGGAACACTTTTAATTCCCAAAGGAAATGTTTTTCCAAAAGAAAAAAAAGATGGAGCAACGGTTGAACCGCAATCTGAAGAAGATAAATGCTGGACTTGGTCGGTAGATAGATATCTTGAAGAAAAGAAAAAAGGTAGATTCTATTTTTTAAAAAGTGATAAATCACCTTTTTTAGATGAAAATGGAAAACAAGCAAAATGGACTGTATATAAAAAAATATTTGAAGATGAACTAACGACAAAAACAGAAGTTTTAACAGATTTACTCGTAGATAACAAATTTGAAAACTCAAAAGGAACTAAGGAGTTAGACCTTTTAAAAATTCCGTTTAGCAATCCTAAGCCAACAAATTTAATTAAATACTTGATAGATATATCTTGTAATAAAAACGACTTAATCCTCGACTTCTTCGCAGGTTCAGGAACAACAGGAGATGCTGTAATGCAACTTAACGCCGAAGATGGAGGAAACAGAAAATATATTTTAGTTCAACTTGATGAACCTATTGACCCAAAGAAAAATAAAACCGCTTACGATTTTGTGAAAAATGAATTAAAAGTTGAAAATCCTACAATTTTTGAAATTACAAAAGAAAGATTAATTAGAGCAGGAAAGAAAATAAAAGAAGAAATAAATAAATCCATTGAAGAAAAAGAAAACGAGATAAAAAAACTTAAAAGTCAATTAACAGACAATAGCGAAAAAATAGAAAAACTTAAACAAGAAATTGAAAACTTAAAAAATCAAGATTTAGGTTTTAAAATATTTGAAACAATTCCAATTTGGGAAGATTATAATTTTGAAGCAGAAAAATTTGACCCACAATTAAAACTTTTTGACGAAAGCAAACTAACCGAAGAAGATTTAAAAACACTTCTTACAACATGGAAAACTTATGACGGCATACCTTTAACAAAAAACCTAAATGAAATAGATTTAGACGGATACAAAGGATATTATTATGAAAATAAACTTTATTTAATACATAAAGGATTTACTACAAAAAACCTAAAAAAATTATTAACTGAAATTGATGAGAATGAAAATTTCAACCCTACAACAATCATATCTTTTGGATATAATTTTGAAAGTAAATCTTTAAGAGAAATCGCAGAAAATGTAAAAAATTACGCTAACAAGAAACAAATAAATATTGATTTTATAATTAGATACTAACATTTAGATAGATTTACAGGGAGCGGATTAAAATGACAGTATTTAATTTTGAAAAAAATTTAGAGCATCAAACTAAGGCAGTAAAATCAGTTGTTAGCGTTTTTGATGGAGTAGAAATAATAAAACCAACGGGAATAAAAAAGGACTATGTTAATCCAATATTTAATAAAGATACCAATTTTAGATATGTTCAAAACATTGGAAACATTCAAGAACAAAACAATATTGAAAGAAGCGTAAAAGGAAAAAGCAACATCATAGATGTTATGATGGAAACAGGGACAGGAAAAACCTATACATATACAAAAACCATTTTTGAATTAAATAAACTTTATGGAATTTTTAAATTTGTTATTGTAGTACCAACAATACCTATTAAAGCAGGAACGATTAATTTCTTAAAATCAGAAAGTGCAAGGGAACATTTTAAAGAACAATACGGAAAAACAATAGAACTCCATATTGTAGAAAGTAAAAAAAACAGTAAAAATAAAAAATCTTATATGCCACAGGCAGTAAGTAGTTTTGTAAATGCTGGAAGTTTTGAAAAAAATAAAATCCATGTTTTAATTATAAATAGGGGCATGATTAATTCCAAAACAATGCAACAAAAATTTGATAGGACTTTATTAGATGAATATACAACACCATTTGAGGCAATATCATCTACTAAACCATTTATGATTATTGACGAACCACATAAATTTGACAAAGATAAAAAGACATGGCAAAATATCCAAAAAATGAAGCCCCAATTTATCATCAGATACGGAGCTACCTTTAAAGAATATGAAAACCTTGTTTATACCCTAACGGCGGTTGATGCATTTAATAGAAATTTAGTAAAAGGTGTTGAGGGACACATTATTGATTTCGAAGAAGGAAAAAATGTTTTGGTTAAGTTTGTTAATTCTGACGGAAAAGAAGCAACATTTGAACTTATTGAAAACGGTAAAAAAAAGAAGTTTAAACTAATTAAGGGGGAAAGTTTAGAAAAAATACATAATAACATGAAAGATTTGTTTATTGAAAAAATCAATAAAACAACTGTTGTTTTATCTAATGGTTTAGAGTTAGTAAAGGGTCAAAAAAGCAGTGAGATAAATCCATATTCTTATAGTGAAACATTAATGGAGTTAATGATTAAAAAGGCAATACAAAAACATTTTGAATTAGAGAAACAATATTTAACAAGAGAAGTAAAAATAAAACCACTAACATTATTTTTTATAGACAATATTAAAGAATACAGAAATGAAAATGGATATATTAGAAAAACAGTTGAAAAATACATAGAAGCAGAAGTTAAAAAGTTATTAAAAACTGAAAAAGATGAATTCTACAAAGCATATTTAAAAAAGACATTAGATGATATTTCAAAAACTCATGGAGGATATTTTGCCGAAGATAAAAAAGAGACTGATGAGGTGATAGAAAAAGAGATTAATGAAATTTTACACGATAAACAGGCAATTCTTGATTTAGAAAATCCAAGAAGATTCATTTTTTCAAAATGGACTTTAAGAGAGGGCTGGGACAATCCAAACATTTTCCAAATCTGTAAATTAAGAAGTAGCGGTTCTGAAATTTCAAAATTGCAAGAAGTGGGAAGGGGTTTAAGATTACCTGTAAATCAATACGGAAATAGAGTAAAAGACGAACAGTTTTATTTAAATTATTTTGTCGATTTTACAGAAAGCGATTTTGTAGATAAATTAGTAAATGAAATAAATGAAAAATCTGGAACTCTATCAATAAAAAATATTCCTAAAAAACTAAATGATGAAATGATTAAAAAAATTTGTGAGATTTACAAATTGGATGAAGAAGAATTATTAGAAGAATTGGACAATAAAAATGTCATTAAAAGAAATAATGAATTTAAAGAAGGTGGATTTGAATATATAAAAGCAAATTATCCACTTATCTTTAAAGGAATTGATTCAAATAAAATAAGAAATGCAAAAGATAAAAAGAAAAAGGTTAAAATAAGAACAGAAAAATATAGCGAATTAAAAGAACTCTGGGAAAAACTTAATGAAAAAGTCATCTTAGAATATAAAATTGAAAATGAAGACAAATTTAAAGAACTTTTCAAAAACTTTTTAGAAAACAATACTTCTTTTTCAATTAAAGGAATAAATGAGAAAATAGCGAAAATATCTATTGAAAATAATCAAGCTACCACCATGGAAGAAACTACCATTTCTGAAAATGAAGTAATACCTATTCCAACAATGAGATACGACGAGTTTTTAAAACAACTATCGGAGCTCCTACATACAAACCTAAAAACATTACATCAATGTTTCGTAGAAACAAAAATAAATATAAATAAATATTTAAATCAATCTACAATTAGAATCATTAAACAAAAATTTGATAATTACTTAATGTATAATGCAATTGATAAATTTGGCATTGAATATCAAAAAATAACAAATACAATTCATCCAACAAAATTTACTGATAAAAATGGAAATGTAATAAATGAAATTGATGCTTCCCTAATTGGAACTTTGTATTCTAACGAGAAAGTAGCAGAAAATTATTTTTTTAATGAATTGTTTTATGATTCAGAATTAGAAAAAGAAAATATAACAGAGAGAATAAAAGAAGTAATTGTTTTTACAAAAATACCTAAAAATTCAATTAAAATTCCAATTGCAGGAGGTAAAAGTTATTCTCCTGATTTTGCCTATGTTTTAAATTTTGAAGACGGGCAGAAAAAACTATATTTTATTGTAGAAACAAAAAATGTAGATGATGAAGATAAATTGAGACCTGAGGAAGCACAAAAAATAAAATATGCCGAGAAATTTTTTAATAATAATATAAAAATAAAGTTTAAAACACAATTTAGCAGTAAAAAAATAGCAGACCTAATCCAAGAAATATATACAGAACCATAGTTTCCACCATGCTTAATATTTATTATTTCTCTCTAAGGAGCTCATAGCAACATCATAATTATAAAAATTAATGCTATCTTAATCATAAGTGAAAAGAAAAATAATATATAATAATAATAAAAAAAGGAAATGGTATAAAAATTAACGGTGAAAACATGGCAGTACATCCAATTGATTTTAGATATGGTTCAAAGGAAATGAAAGAAGTTTGGGAAGAAGAAACAAAACTTCAAAAAATGCTTGAAGTTGAGGCAGCTATCGCAAGAGCTCAGGGTGAGCTCGGCATAATTCCAAAGGAAGCAGCAGAAGAAATAAATAGAAAGGCATCAACAAAATATGTAAAACTGGAAAGAGCAAAGGAAATTGAAAGAGAAACAAGACACGATATTGTAGCTATGGTAAAGGCATTTGCAGAAGTATGCGAAGGAAATGCAGGAGAATACATACATTTCGGTGCAACATCCAATGATATTGTTGATACATCCCAATCACTCCAATTTAAAGATGCCATTGCCATATTATTGGATAAATTAAAAACATTGAGGGATGAGTTAATTAAAAAGGCAGAGGAGCACAAATATACAGTATGTATTGGAAGAACACACGGACAGCATGCTATCCCCACAACATACGGCATGAAGTTTGCACTATGGGCAGCTGAAATTCAGAGGCATATCGATAGATTGGAAGCATGCAAAGAAAGATTATGCGTTTCAATGATTACAGGTGCCGTTGGAACAATGGCGGCTCTTGGAAAGGACGGTATAAAAATCCACAAAAGAGTTGGAGAGATACTTGGATTAAATCCAGTTTTAATATCAAATCAGGTAATTCAAAGGGACAGGCATGCTGAATTTATGGCAATTCTTGCATTAATTGCCCAAACTCTTAACAAAATAGGTATCACAGTAAGAAGTATGCAGAGAACGGAAATAAAAGAACTTGAAGAAGAATTCGATGCATCAAAACAGACAGGTTCATCAACAATGCCACATAAAAGAAATCCAATTACATTTGAACAGATTTGCGGGCTTTCAAGAGTGATTAAAGCAAATGCTCTTGCTGAATTTGACAACATACCACTATGGGAAGAGAGGGATTTAACAAATTCATCTCCTGAAAGGTGTTTATTCCCTGAATCCTGCGTTCTCTTAGACCATATTTTGAACCTTGCAATTAAAGGTATGAGAAAATTAACTGTAAATATTGAGAATGTAAATAGAAACCTTGAATTAACAAAAGGACTTATAATGGCAGAAAGGGCAATGATTACTCTTGCTAAAAAAGGTATGGGAAGGCAGACTGCTCATGAAGTTGTAAGGAAGTGTGCAATGAAGGCTCATGATGAAAACAGACATTTAAAAGAAGTTTTAAGAGAGAATGAAGATGTAATGAAGTATCTATCTGAGAATGAGCTCGACGAATTATTTGACTACAAAACATACATTGGTCTTGCTCCTGAAATAGTTGATGAAGTAATTACCACATTGAAAAACAAGGAATAAGGAAGAATATGGGCTGGATAGATGATTATTTACACATCCTCCAATGCCCTTTTTGTAAGGGGGATTTGGAACTAATTAAAGAAAATGGAAAGGAAGCATTAATCTGTAAAAAATGCAAAAAAACCTTTAAAATAGTGGATAATATACCCATACTGCTAAAAGAAAAGTGAAATTATGAGATGCTTTTTAGCAATTGAATTAAATGAGGATATAAAAGAAAAACTTGAAGAATTAAAATCCCACTTTAAAATAAATGGTATCAAATTGGTTGAAAAAGAAAATCTCCACATAACAGTTAAATTTTTAGGAGATATTGACGAAGAAATGGTGGAAAAAATAAAAAATTTAGATTTATCCATTAAACCAGTTAAAAGCGATGTAAAATACATGGGCGTTTTTCCAAATGAAAATTACATAAGGGTAATATGGATAGGTGCCACCAATCTAATACCCATTTTTAAAGAAATTGACAAAAAACTTTTAGAGCTCGGCTTTAAAAAAGAAAAGGATTATGTTCCGCACATAACCATTGGAAGAGTTAAATTTACCAAAGATAAAAAACTGCTAAAAAATAAAATTGATAAGTATAAACATGTAGAGCTCGGCACACTTGAAGTTAAAAATATTGTTTTAATGAAAAGCGAATTAACAAGAGAAGGTCCAATTTACGAAGTAATTAAAAGATGGTAATATGGAAAATACATTTTCCAACCTCGCTATCCCTTCGGTTGGAACCTATAATTTTTGCATAATACCTTATTTTTTATTTTTACCCTTACCTTTCTGGATTGCGAATATCCTTTTTATATCTTCCAATGTGTTTATATCATCAATGGATTTATCCTCTCTTATCCTAACAACTCTTGGGAATCTAAGGGCATAACCACATTCATATTTATCAGATTCCTGAATTTCTTCATAGGATACCTCTAAAACGATTTTTGGCTCTACAATTGCTTCTCCATCTATTTCATTTATCTTAATTGATTCTATCATTTCCGTTAATCTGCCGAGTTCCTCCTCAGTCAATCCACTTCCAACATGACCAATTGGATATAAGTTTCCTTCTTCATCCTTAACAGATATTTCAAATGAGCCATACCAATCCTTTCTCTTTCCCATGCCCATTTTTGCCCTTGTAATTACCACATCAAGGCTTTCCAATGTAGGTTTAAATTTATACATTGTTCTTACTCTACTTCCGGGCGTATATGGTGCATTTGGATTTTTAATCATTATGCCCTCATGACCAATGTTTAAACTCCACTTATAAAACTCCATTGCTTTTTCTAAATTGTCTGTTGTTAATTTGTAGGATATATCTATTTTCTTTTTGGATTTTATTTCATTTTCTATCTTTGCTTTGTCTCTTTCCCAATCGTTTGTTCCAATTATATTTTCAAGTATTTTTCTTCTCTCTTTTAGCGGTAAATCAATTAGTGATTCATTGTAATATAATATATCAAATAAATAAACCCTTAAATTAATCTCCTCTTTCATCTTATCAATATCGTATTTTCGCCTAAATCTTCGTAATATGTCCTGAAATGGTCTTGGATGTCCAGTTTTTAGGTCAATAGCCACACATTCCCCTTCCACTATTATATTGTCCTCTTCCATGTTTTTTACTTCTTCCACTATCTCTGGAATTGAATTTGTAATATCTTCCAGTTTTCTGCTGTATATTTTAACATTTTCATCTTTTTTATGGATTTGAACCCTTGCACCATCATATTTTGTTTCAAACTGCGGAGCTCCCATTTCAATTATGGCATCATCGATTGAAGATATAAGTTGGGCAAGCATGGGTTTAATTGGTCTAAATATTCTTAGTTTTAAATCCTCATCTTTATCAATATCTACATTTAACATCAACTTTTCCGCAATAAGCCCAATATCATTTACAACTGCATAGATTTTTTCCAATTTTTCCTTTGGAATATTAAAATATACTGAGAATGCACTTAAAATTGTTGGAACGCTCATTCCTATTCTCATATCCTCTAAAATAAGTCTTGCAAGGTATCTTCGCTCTATTGGTGAAGATTTTAAAAGTAAGCTTGAAATATGCCTTATCTTTTTTTTCTGGGAATTTGTTCCTTCAATCTCCGATATTTTTTTTAAGGTATCATATACATCGTCAAGTGTTGGGGGCGTTTGAAAGAGAGAAACCTGCTTTATCTCGGAGCTCAGTTTTTCAACTGCTACCCCAATATCCCCAGTTTCTTTAATGCTGTTTAATAATTTTTTTTCATTTATTCCTATGGTTTTAACTGCCTCTATCAATAGGTTTGGACCTATGCCGAGCTCCTTATTTTCATACTCTGCAAACACTCTCCCAATGGCGATATAACATATTTTTTTCAAATCTTCTGCTGAACCCTTTTCCTTTGTTAATCTTATTAACTCAACAAAGTAGTCCATTTTTTCCAATCTTTTTGTCGTGCTTTCTATTTTGTAAAATATATCGCATACATCTTTAAATAGCATTATTCCACCAGCAAAATTAAAAATAAAAATAGAATTAAATAAAATAAAAATAATAAACTATTAACTCAAAACATAAAAAATTAGATTAAAATATCATGCTATATTTAATTATTTATTAATTATTTACTTAAATTCATTATGGTGCTTAATGTATTGTTGAATTCATTAATACTGCGGTTAATCTCTTCCAAACTACCATTATCAACGGAGCTCAGATTGCCACTTAGCACATCACTACTCAGTATCTTTTCCGTAGTATTCAGTGATTTTTCAGTAAGTTTTACGTAGTTATCTACATTAAATAGGTTAGTTATATCAGCAGTATTTTTTTGAGAATTTTGCAATATATCGGCATACCCTGTATTTGACATAAATTTGGCAAAATACCCTAGTGTAATCAATATAATTATTAAGGTTATTATGTTTTTATAAAACTTTAACAGCATAAAAATCACCAAAAATAAATTAAAAATATTTTTGATACATTTATAATTGTTGTTAAATTAATCTTTTTCTTACAGATTCAGCATGATTATACAACCCCTCTGCCTCTGCAAGTGTAATCACAATATCTGCTATACTTTTTAATCCTTCCTTTGTGAGCTCCTGCACAGTGGGTTTTTTTATGAATGTATCAACGCTTAAACCAGAATACATCTTTGCACATCCGCTTGTTGGCAGAACATGGTTCGTTCCGCTTGCATAGTCCCCAACTGGAACAGGAGCATAACTTCCTAAGAATATGCTTCCAGCATTTTTTATATCTTTTAAAACTTCCCTTGGATTTTCAGTAATTATCTCCAAATGCTCTGGTGCATATTCATTTGATAATTTTATGCACTCATCTAGCTCCCCATACACTATTGCAGAGTTTTTTAATGACTCGTTGATTATTTCTGTTCGTTTTATGTTATTTTCATTATTTATTAATTCCATGATTTTATATTTAATACTTTCTGCCTTTTCCTTTGATGTGGTTGTGATTATACATGAAGAATTTGGGTCGTGTTCCGCCTGAGCTAAAAAGTCCATTGCAATATATTCATCATTTGCTGTTTCATCGCATATTATCAATACCTCAGAAGGTCCTGCTGGGAAGTCAATTGCCACATTACCATAAACCATCATTTTAGCCGCAGTTACAAAGATATTTCCCGGTCCAACGATGATATCCACTTTTGGAACTGTTTCTGTTCCATAAGCCAGAGCTCCTATTGCCTGAGCTCCTCCAATTTTATATATCTCATCAGCCTTTGCTATGTCTGATGCCACAAGTGTTGCAGGATTGCCTTCCGTCCCATTTGGTGGTGAAACCACAACAACCTTTTCCACGCCTGCAACCTTTGCAGGAACCACATTCATTAAAACAGTTGATGGATAAAATGCTCTTCCCCCGGGAACATAACATCCTGCTTTTTCTATTGGTCTTATTATCTGCCCTGCCTTTATTCCATTGTTGTTTATCTCCCATTCTTTAAGATTTTTAAACTGAATTTCGTGGAATGATTTTATATTATCGTGTGCCTTTTCAATTGCTTCTATGATTTTATAATCTATCTTATTGTATGCCTGTTCAATTTCTTCCTTATGGACCTTAAAATCATCAATATCAACTTTATCAAACTTCTTTGTATATTCCCTTAACGCATTATCTCCGTTATTTTTTACATTGTCCAATATTTCCTTTACAATGGGGAATATATTTTCAAGGTTCATTTTATTTCTATTGAATATTATATTTTTTTCTTCGTCTGTTAAATCGGTTATTTTTTTAATTATCATGTTGTTCCTCCTTATCGTGTTTTTCCTTTTTTTATTTTACATTACTTCTATAATGCTTATTTTCTCGCATACTCGTTTAACTAAATCATCTTCATTATTATATTCATTATTATCATCTAATCCTTTAATATTGTATGTCCTTTTTATATTTTCCATTTTTGATGGGGTGAGCTCTAAAACTGAGTCATCAATTTCTCCACCAACAGTATTTAATAATTTATTTAGTGTTTCTTCATCTTCGCACACTATACAGATGTTTGATTTTTTCCTTTCGTCTGGCTTTACACCGATAATTTTTATGGCATTAGATATTTGCCGTTGTGCCGATGCCCTTACAAGTATTTCCATCCAAAAGCTGTTTGTAATTGGTTTTTTTGATTTTGCCTGATTTACAGCATGAATTATATGTTTTTTTGTAGCAATTAAATCGGCATTCAGTATTTGAAATGGAAGTTTCAAATTAAATATATCGTTTATTATTTTTGCATCCCTTACTCCAACTATTATCATTTTTTATCCCTTTAATAGGTATATCTATTTTATATCAATAATTATTATATCATTTAACTTATAATAACTTTTTTATTTAAGTTTTTAGAATACCTAAATAACTAAAATGAAATAAAATTAAAATACATGGTGAAAAAATGAAGGTAATCTTGGTTGGTGCTGGACCTGGTGATGAAGAATTAATTACATTAAAGGGACTAAATGCAATAAAAAATGCCGATGTAATTGTTTATGATGATTTAATTGGTGAAAATCTCCTTAAATATGCAAAAGAAGGTGCAGAGTTAATATATGTTGGTAAAAGAAAGGGGAAGCACTCGCATAAGCAGGAAGAGATAAATCAAATACTTGTCGAAAAAGCGAAAGAAAATAAAACCGTAGTTAGATTAAAAGGTGGGGATTCCTTTATATTTGGAAGAGGGGGTGAAGAAATACTTGAATTGAAAAAACACAGCATACCTTATGAATTAATCCCCGGCATTACATCATCAATAGCAGTTCCAGAAGTTGCAAATATCCCCCTAACCCATAGAAAGGTGGCAACTTCATTTACAGTGGTTACAGGACATGAAGCAGAAGATAAGGATAAAAAACAGGTTAAATTAAGCGAATTGAATGCAGATACTATTGTAATACTCATGGGCATCACAAACTTAAAGAACCATGTTGCCGAGCTCCTAAAAAATAGCCGCAGAAATGAAAACACACCAGTGGCCATAATTACAAACGGGACACGACCAAATCAGAAGGTAATAAAAGGAACATTGGGAGATATTGTAAAAAAGGCAGAAGAAAACAACATTGCACCGCCGGGAATTATTGTAGTAGGGGACGTTGTAAATGTTTTGGAATAATAATTTATACGATAAGAGTAATAAGATAGTGAGTGAGGAAAATAAAAAATAAAACAATAAACAAAATAAATAAAACAGAACATAAAAAAATAAAAAAATTAATGTAAAAATGTAAAAAAGGTGAATATATGGATGAAGATTTAAAAAAGACAATAGAATTTCACGGTCATTTCTGTCCTGGTTTAGCTATGGGGTATAGAGTGGCAAAATATGTTAAAAACCACTACAAAAAATCAGAAGATGAAGAGCTCGTGGCAATAGTATATAACAACTCATGCGGTGTTGATGCAATCCAATATTTGCTTGGATGCACATTTGGAAAGGGAAATTTAATATTTAGGGACTATGGAAAGCATGTTTATGTCTTTTATTCAAGAGAGCATAAAAAAGGTATTAGAGTTTCATTTAAAGACGAAATAAATAAGGAAATGAATAGTATGTGGGATAAATTAAAGAATGTTTCAGAAGAAGAAAGAATGGAACTTATGAAGGAATTAAAAGGTGAATGTGCTGAAAAAATATTAAACTTATCCGATGAGGAGCTCCTAAATATTAAGGAGGTGGATATTCCAGAACCTAATAAAGCCAAAATATACTCATCCCTTAAATGTGAAGAATGTGGAGAGTATTTTATGGAAATTAAGGGAAGATTAATAGATGGAAAAGTTGTATGTATGGAATGCTTTGAAAAATTAGTCAATCAATAAATTCAATGAAAGTATTAATATAGATTTATTAATTTATTTATCATTTCATAGATTTTATTATTTTTTAATAATTTTAAGCGAATTTTGACATCTGCTGAATTTCCCAGGGCTGACCAGAGTATGGAGTCAATATGAAGGGGAGGAATTCCTGTTTCTTTCGATATGTTATTCCAAAATTTTATTACATTGTTATCCGTAAATCTTTTCGTGTATTTTTCTATTCTACTGTCTTTTGGTATCTCAATTTCATAAGGATATGGGATAAATTTTTTAAAGACCATCCTTGAAGCATATCCAAACATTTTAACAGCAAATACAACAGTTTTTGATTCCTTTTTCGTGTTTAACTGCTTTGCAATACTGTCCCTAAACAGATTCATATTTAAATAATAATTCTCTAAATCTGCAATAGATAAATCATCTAAAAATGGCTTTATTTTATTGATTCTCTTTATTTTTATGTTGTTCAGTCGTTTGTTTCCTTTTGAATTGGATAAAAATAATATATACTCTTCAAATAAATCATTTTTGTTTTTGGAGACGTTATCCCAGTTATATTCTGAAAATTCCTTCCACCAGTTTTCACCAGTGGTTGAGAGCTGATAGGATACAATGGCGTTAATTATTACCAATTTTAAAAATAATTCATCGTTGTTTAATGTTTTTTGAAGATTTTCTAAATAATGATATTGTAAATCCACATTTTCTTCAATGGTTTTTGCAGACTCTATGCCCAATTCTTTTAATATTGTTTTTAGGATACTTATATTATTCATATTATCACATCAATATACTATAAATATAACTAAAAAATATAACTATTTATGTTATATATTATCCAATTTTAATCATTATTTTCATTTTCATTATTTAATGTATATTATAATTTAAATAACCCAAATAATTTAAAGGTGTAGAGTATGGCAGTTAAGGTCAAAAATTTATCTAAAAATTACGGTAAAAAAAAGGTGCTCGATAATATTAGTTTTGAAGCTAAAAAAGGAGAAGTATTAGGGATAATCGGTAAATCAGGTGCAGGGAAATCCACACTGATTAGAATTTTAAGAGGGACCGATAAGGAATACAGCGGCGAGATTGAAATTTGCGGTAGAACCGATAATTTTAGGGAAATTACTGCGATACATTTACAAAGGAACTTTGCACTATGGGCTGAACCTGCAATATACAACATAATAAGGAAATTATATGCCATAAGAAACAATTCCGACGAATCCCTACCTATGGAAGATGAATGGGAAGAATACGAAAAAACCGCAATAGAGATTTTGAAATTAGTTGGATTGGAGCATAAAAAGGAAGCATTTTCAAACATACTCAGCGGTGGAGAGAAACAGAGGTTAATATTGGGAAGGCAGATAGCTAAAATATACGAAAAAGGAGAAGGAGTTTTACTACTTGATGAACCAGCTACAATGTCATGTCCAGCTTCAAAACAGATTTTGTTAGATGTTTTAAAAAATATCAATGAAAAATTAAATATTACAATGGTAATCACATCCCATCTTCCAGAAATTCACGAATACCTATGCGATAGATGTATTCTTTTAGAAGAAGGAGTTATAAAATTGGAGGGGGAACCAAAAGAAGTAATTAATGAATTTTTGAGAGATATGGAAGAACCATATGTTAGAAAAACCACTCCAAATGACAAGAATATTATAAGTGTAAATAATGTATCCAAAAGATATTTTGTTGTGCATGGTGGAGAAACCCTTAATATGAAGGATGTTTCCTTTAATGTGAAAGAGGGCGAGATATTATCTATTATTGGACCAAGTGGAACTGGAAAATCCGTTCTTTTAAGACTTCTCGGCGGTGTTGAATCCCCTGACAAAGGAAATATAATTGTTGATGGAATAGATTTAAACGACTATGGATGGGAAAGAGTAAATTTAAGAAGAAGAATGGGAATTATGCATCAGGAGTTTTCATTAACTCACTATCTACCTGTTGAGGATATGCTAAAATATAGACTTGGAATTAAAGGGGAAAAAGCGGTGGCAAATGCAAAATTAAAATCCCAAGAGCTCGGCATATCTCCAAAAGTTGTAGATGCCATCTATCAGTTGATTGACCTTCCAGAACAGGAAATGAAAAACAAACTTGGAAAATTGGGCATATCTGAGGATGTAGTAAAAATGCTCTTCCCTGCTGTTGTGGATGAGTTCCATCCAAAAGATGTCCTTAGAGCTCTTGACTTGGATGAGGAGATTTTGAAGAAAACACCATTGGAACTAAGCGGCGGTGAAAAGGTAAGGGTTGCTCTTGCATTGCAGCTTATAACAAAACCTAAAATTTTATTACTTGATGAGCCATTTGGTGATTTAGACCCGATTACACTTAGGGATGTTTCAAACTATCTTAAAAAGATAAATGATGAGTTTGGAACTACTATGGTATTGATAAGCCACCATATCCAGCTAATTAAAGAAATAAGCGACAGAGCAATATTAATAGATGAGGGAAAAATAATAATGGATGGAAAGCCAGAAGATGTCTGCAATACATTTATTGAAAGAAGCAATTCAAAGTTTTCACTTACGAAGTAAGTGAGCAACGAAAACCGTAAGGTTTTCGTCTAATTGAGTAAATAAAGGAAATAACCTTTATTTTTTTATATTTTTATTAGTATATTATTTATTTTATCATAATAGGGTGATTTTATTGATAGAGATTGATAAAAGGGCATACAATTCTATTTTAAATTTTTCAAGAATTATCTACAAAAATGCAGTATTAAATAAAGAGGATTTGCCAGATAAGGAGCAGATAATAAAATTATATTATAAAAATAAATTTGTAGCTAAGGCAATATATGATAGCGGAGCTCCGACAATTAAAATACTAACTCTAAAAGATGAAGAGATAAACAAGGACTTTTTTTACAATAGAATAAAAAAAGCTAAGGAATATAGGGAGTATATATTGAATTATAAAGATACATACAGGATGATATATGCAGAGGCGGATTGTTTGCCTTCAATCATACTTGATAAGTATAACAACATAGCATCAATGCAGGTGTCTTCAAAAGTTATGGAAAAATACATTCCTATTATATTTGAATGTTTAAATGAACTTACTGATATCAATACACTCTATGTTCAAAGTGCAAAAAAAGGAAGTAAAATAAAATCAAAAATATATGGAGATAAAAACAATATTGAAACCATAATAAATGAAGGAAATGCGAAAATTAAGGTAAATTTAAAGGGACATAAAACTGGATTCTTCTTAGACCAAAGAGAAAATAGGATAGATTTAGAGAATTATGTTAAAAAAGGAGATAAAGTTTTAGATATTTGTTGTTATACTGGTGGTTTTTCTGTCCATTGTGGCATAAAAGGGGCGGAAGTCGTAGGAGTTGATATGTCAGATAAGGCGTTGGAGGTTGCAGAGGAAAATATGGAACTGAATAATATAAAGAATTATAACTTCATTGTAGGAAATGCCTTTGATGTAATGAGGAAAATGATTGATAAAAACGAAAAATTCGATATTGTAATTTTAGACCCGCCGGCTTTTACAAAATCGTCAAAGGATGTTAAAAATGCGTTGAAGGCATACAGCACAATGAATTACTTAGGATTAAAACTTGCAAAGAGGATGTTTATCACATGTTCCTGTTCTCACCATATCGATAGAGAGATGTTTAAAAACATGGTGGTCTCTTCTTCATTAAGGGCTAAAAAAGAAATTAGGCAAATTGGAGGATACAGAACTCAATCCCCCGACCATATAATAACAATGGCGAATAAAAATTTGGAGTATTTAAAATGTTTGTTTTTTGGAGTGGAGGATTAATTAATATAAACAATAATAAATGAGAAAGAAAGAAAAAATAAAAAAAGAAAAGAAAAAGAAGAAAAAGGAAAAATAATTAAAAAACAAAATTTAGAATGTGATGACTTTATCACTTTCTTTTGTAAATGCAACTAAATCATGCATTGTAGCCAGTTGCACACCATCTACTAAATCCTCTTCACTTAAACCTCTCGCCTTACTGCATGGACCGCATGCTTTTACAACTGCCCCAGCTTCAATGCAGTTTTTTAAATATTCCAAATAGTTTGGAACTTCTGCTGGATTTTGAGATGTTTTTGCAACATAGACGCCATCTTCAAGGAGGAATATATTAATATCAATACCTTCTAAGAGTGATGTTAAAGCAAATCTAAGGGCGGAATATGCCCTTTCCTGCCCGTATGGCGCTGTTGTGATTATTACCGTGAATTTCAAAATATCACCTTATTTTATAATTATTTACTTTTTTATTACAATTTTAAATCCACTTTCAGTTTCTTCGGCAGATACAACAGTATGACCATGTTCTTCAACAAATCTTGTAATATTTTCAAGTGCTGGTTTATAGTCCCCTATTACTGTTAATTCCTCTCCATCACCCATTGAATCAAGAGCTTTTTTTGTTTTCAATACTGGGATTGGACATACTGTTCCACTAACGTCGAGCTCCATCATATCACCATAATTATTAGATTTCTTAATAATAACTTAAAACATTATTATTCTATATAAAACTAAAACGTATTTAATGGAATATTATGCATTAGTTTATTATATAAATATTTTCATTAACTAATTTAATATATAACCAATTATTAATTAATTTAATAGTTCTAAATGTCGGTAGTTTTATATATATTTGTAAATACAATTATATAACAAACTGCTGAGAATTATGATAAATTGAATGAAAACCGAAATTTTTCTTACCTTACCTTTAACTTAGTTAAGGCAATTTTTTTACTGTGGGATACCGCTACATGGCGATAAAATTTCTTCATTTTGTTTATCGAGAAAAATTCTCAAAGGGAGTTTAATCTTTTTATCGGAGTAGATATAGAAATAAATACATATGTGATTCTTATGAAACTTTACTACAAAAGAGGCCAAATTTCTATTGATGCAGTATTGGCAATACTTTTTATGTTATTACTGACTTCATTAGTTAGCTACAATGTGTTTAATAGCTTAAATGGAATTAGACATTCGGAAATTGCCGAGAGGGGGCATTCAATACTTGATGTTTTTGAAAATTATGCTTTAATTGCATATTCAAAAAATGTTAATATGTATATGACCTTTAAACCAATTGGAGATATTAATTTCACAATATATTTTTCAAATAAAAAAATAAGCGTTAATGATACTATGAATATACTATTTAAACCTGAATATGATGAAAATGGCACATATATAAATATAACTGGGGAGAATTGGGGGTATAATTCATTTAACTTGCCCCAAAATATTGTAAATATATCATTTGGGGATTTTTACGTCTGTAAAAATCTTACAGTTAGGATTAAATAACAAGGTTTTCTCTTTTTTAATATTGTTATAATTAACACATACATATTATATATCAAATTATGTTATATTATAATTATTTATAATTTTAACAGTATTTGAGGAACATATTATGACGTTGGCAAAGTTGAAGTCAAAAAAGGGTTATATATTCACCTACGAGGCCATAGTAGTTGCTATTATATTTGTTATAGTCTTTTATGTAGGCCATTTTGCAATTACTCATAATATTTTAACAGTTCATGAAGAAAAAAGAAATATCGAATCATTTGAAAAAGCCAACCTAATAACTGATGTATTATATAAACAACATGAGCTCCCCTCTAATTCATATATTCCAGATTATAAAAAATTTCTAGATAAAATAAAAGAAAGGTATTATACCTCAGAGAGCAAAATTCCAGGAACATTTGACCCATTTGCACAGGCTAATTTAAATTATGCATATAACGACAGTTGGATGTATGAAATAAATATATCAAATCCTAATAACTATGATTTAACAGATTATCAAGTTTTAATTACATTGACCCCGTCAAATTTCAACTTTGACTTTTCGCCAGATGGGAAAAATATAAGTTTTTGGGAAAACGACAGCGGGACAATTACTGAAATTCCCTATTGGATTGAAACTTGGGAATATAATCAAAAAGCAAGGATCTGGATAAAAGTAAATAAAATTCCTAAAAATAGTAGTGTTATGGTTTATTTAAAAAGGAATCAAATTGGAAATCCGACAATAGAGGATAATGGAAATGAGGTATTTATATTCTTCGACAATTTTGAGGATGGAAATTTATGGGATAAATGGGAGATTGTAGTAGGTAATCAAAGCGATTGGGAGCTCACCCAAGATAACACCTTGCCGTTTTATAATAATAATTCAGGAATCAATTATGTTGCTCATTTAAAACCCAGTAGTGTGGAATATAGAAGTATAATATCAAAAAATCCATTAAATGTTAATGATGGCGATAAATATATCCTTGAAGCCGTTGTTAAGGGACATACCGGAGTAGTTGGCGGAAGTGCAGATAGTCCCGATACGATGGTCGGATTTTATTCGGATAAAAACGCAAATTATTTTTATAATTCATTTACCGGTGATTATCAGCTTTTTGCAATATGTTATAATTATGACGAAGATGACGAGCTATCAAATATATTTACAAAAGATAATATATGGTATGAAGAAAAATTCATATTAGAACAAAATGATAGTCCAAAGTATAGAGTCTGTAATTCATCTATCTGGGAATTCTTTAATGGACACTATGGGGACCCAAATCCAAATGATAATACAAATTCAATGCTCAATACATATTGTATGGTTACAGAAAATCCTGGAAATAGTAAGTATATTCTTTTAGGAACTGGTCAAGGTTCCCATAGTGAAGAATATTGGTTTGATAATATTAAAGTAAGAAAATATGCCCCAAAGGTATCGGTTTCTGTAAGTGAAAATATTGTGAGCTCTACAATTTTGGAATCTACAATATCATATAATTTTGCAAATGTTCCAAATGTATCTTTAACAAATGTAAATCTGATTTCGGTAAATTATTCAGTTATTTACTCGGATAATGACTATGTGAAAACAAGAAATCTACTAGTTCCAATAAAAACTTGGAGATATTCCAACAACAAAATAGCATCTGAAAATATATCCCAGGGTGAAATTTTATATTTTGCCGCCAGGAGACCTTCAACGCTAGTTTATATTAACGCTTCTTCAACAGAGCCAACGGATGCACTGTTTTTAGTTAATGGAGTTCCATTTAAAATGTATCTGAACAGCACTCCAAAAATTACCGGATTTGGAAAAGTCATAAACACACATAATTGGGAATATTACGAACCTAATGAGATAAAATTATTAAATGTATCAAACAATGCATTAATAACCCTGAATATTACATATAATCAACCTTCTACAATTTATGTATTAAAATTAAAACCTGAAAATATATCATGTGTTGTTGAATTAAAGAATTAGGGGATATATTATGATATTTGATAGTGATATATTAATTGCAGTTATTATTATTATCGTGGGCATGGGGTTCTTTACATCTTCGATGGTAGAGCATACAAACAACTATGCAGACGCTGTAAAAACAAATATATTATATGATAAAGTAGTTTATCAACTAAAATCCCTAATTTCGGATGGGACTTTGGAAACTGCTGTTTTATTGCTAAATACTAACAACTCAGACATTGCAAAGAGTGTTTTAAAAAACAAGATAGGGCTTAAAAATTATGAATTAAAAATTGGAAATTATCCCATTATCCCACCACAAGGCGATTTAAATAGCACTAAAACTATTATGGTATCAGCCACCATACTAATGAATAGAACAGAAGGATGGTATGGAATTTACGGAAACGATGATGAATTACATATAACAAATAAATATTTTATAAGCGAAAATGAGACGTATAACTACTTAAATACATATTATAACAGTTATCCGTATAAAAAAGCCATATATTATTTTAATTCAAGTAATCCTATAAATATCACACTAATTTATGGTGATTAAATGTATGCATCTCAAAGTATGATTATATTGGTTTTACTGTTGTTCTTAACTGGAACATTGTTATACAACACCATCGATATTCAAAAACAGCAGATATTAAATGAGATGAAGGCATCTTCTGTTGATTTAAAATCTACGGCAATAGAACATGTAGTTTCTTCATCCATTTCTGTGGTATTTAACAAGGCATTGAATGATGCAGAACTGAGAGTTATAAGACTATATAATGAAAATCCCAACAATCCCAATGAAGCATTTTTTAAAAACACTACGGAAGTTTTAGAATTTCTAAAAAATGATACTGTTAATATAACAAGCAATAATTATTTAGCAAATGCAAGTGAATATTATAAAAATCAAGGATATAATTTTTCATATAAATTCAACATAACAAACATAACCATGGTAGATGGATTTACATTTAAGATAGATTATATTTTTGAATATAACTTATCAAGTGGTGGAACTGCAAATAAATCAAAGTGTATAAATTCCTCCCAATATATAACTGTAAAAACAGTTTTAGATGCTTACCATTACATAAAACCAACCTATGTCGGAAGTATAAATATTTCAAATCCGAACGATAAATATTTAAATGATTTTCAAGTTAAAGTTGTTTTAAACAATAGCAATTTCAATTTTTCGCTGGAACCAAATGGAACTGGTTTAAGATTCTATGATGAGAATAGGAACTATGTTCCATATTGGGTAGAATATTGGAATTATTCAAACGATAATATAGATAATGATAAGGCAATTATTTGGCTAAAAGTTCCACAGTTAAAAGCTAATGCAAATACAACGATATATATGATATCCACATACCCAAAAATATCAGAAAGTAAGGGGGATTTAGTATTTGAACTATTTGACGGCTTTGAATATAATGATTCAATCTACTCTAAATGGAATGTATTATATGGGGCTTGGGATTACAGCAACAATGATAATCCACTTTATAATCCACTATATAATAGACAGATAATTGATTGTAAAGGAGCTCCGCCAGTTGCAAGAATGATTTCAAACGATAATATAAGTTTAAATAATTATATTATTGAAGTGGATGCAAAAGGAAATAATGATTATGAATATCCTATTGGGCGGGGTCGGCAGCAGCGGGTTTCTTGGCCTGCCCCAAATATAATGGTGGGATATTTTGCAAATCCTCAGTATTATGGAGAAACCACAACTCATCCAGATGCCTATTATACATTGGATTTAGGCGGGAGGTGCGATGAGTCAGGCAATCCTGCACTTTGGTCTGATGGTAATGATTTATATTGGATGAATGGAGGGAAATGGGATTGGGATATATCTGAGTGGGTAGATTATAATTATATAGATTTTAATGGAACTGACATGTGTAATGAATATCCAATTAGTTACTATACCATCCATAGAACCAATATTACATATAACGGAACTGTATCACCACAAAAAAACACATGGTATCATATAAAAATCCTTATCACTGGAACAACAGTTAAAGGAGCATACTCTAATTTAAGTGATTATCTACAAAATAATGAAAATAATTGGATGATTAGTGAAAATATAAATAACCCATACGGAAGTTATTTTGAACTTGGAACATCAATGGGATTCCACGATTATACTCAAAATGTATATTTTGATAATTTCAGAGTAAGAAAATACGCTCCAATGGAACCAACGGCAACAGCATACAAAAACATGGTTAGAAAAACGGGAATTATATATATTTCCCCAAATAGGGATTATGGAACTCATTATGGGGGCGAAGAAAGTTATAACCCCTACTTTGTAGAAGATACTTCAAATATATATCCTTCCATCATAGACATGCTCGCTGGAAAAGATACAAAAGAATGGAAATATGGATATAGTATAAAATTAGAAGGTTATTAATTTATCTTATTTAATTTTTCATCTAATAACAACCTTATACACTCATCAACATCATCAGTTTCACACTTGTATATTTCAATGCCCTTTTTCGATAAACTCTCCATGCTATTTTTACCCATATTTATACAAATTACAACATCTGGCTTTTCACCTAATACAACCTTAACAGCCTTGCCATGACCTTGACCATCACAGGGGACGCTTTCTACAACTTTTGTATTTGCTACTTCTTTTTTGTCGTTGTCTATATTAACAATTAAGAAATACGGAGCTCTACCAAAATGAGCACATATTTTATCACTTTCCATGGGTATTGTAATTTTCATAATTTCACCATTATTCTTTGTTCTTTGCCATCCTTACTTACTCATTATTTTATTTATTCCATCAATAATTGCTTCAACAGATGCCCTTACTATATCCTCATTTGCCGCTTTTGCAGTGATTTCTTTTCCATATCCTTCTAATTTAACAATTACTTCCGCTAAAGCGTCTGTCCCACCAGTGATGGCATTTATGTGATATTCTTTTATTTTTATCTTTTCTCCTATTATGGATTGAATTGCCTTTAATGCGGCATCCACAGGTCCAACTCCAACCTTTGAAGTAATATATTTCTCATTATTTATTATCAAAGCCACGCTTGCTGTTGGAATTACTTTGTTTCCAGTCATTACTGCTATTTGCTCCAAATTAACGATTCTTTCTGATTTTACAGTTCTCTTTGTAATATCTTCAACAATTGCTATTACATCGGCATCGGTAATCATTTTACCTTTATCTCCGATGTCTTTTATTCTGTTTATTATCTCTTTAAACTGCTCTTCTGAAACATTCTTCCCAACTTCCAGCCCGAGCTCCTTCAACTTTGATTGGATAGCATGAGCTCCGGTATGTTTTCCCAATATAATTTTTCTCTTCTGACCAACAATTTCAGGAGGTATTGGTTCATAAGTGAGAGCATGTGCAAGCACTCCGTGGGCGTGGATACCACTTTCATGGGCAAATGAATTTTCCCCAACTACTGCCTTATTTGGCTGGGTTTTTATTCCCGTGAGTTTTGATACTAAATTAGATATTTCTGTTAATTTTTCGGTTTTTATATTGGATTCTACACCGTAAATCATCTTTAAGGACATTACCGCTTCTTCAAGAGCTGCATTTCCTGCTCTTTCACCTAACCCATTTATTGTGCAGTGTATCTGCTCAGCCCCACCTTCAACTGCACCTAATGAATTTGCCACGGCAAGACCAAAGTCATTATGACAGTGAACAGAAATAGGAATAGTTAGTTCCTTTTTTAACTCGCTTATTAAATAAGTCATTGCCCTAGGAATCATTACACCAACGGTATCGGGAACATTTATTCTGTCTGCTCCTGCATCTTCTGCATTTTTATAAACTTCTATCAAATAATCAATTTCTGTCCTTGTGGCATCTTCTGCTGAGAACTCCACTTTTATTCCATGTTCCTTTATATATTCTATGGCATCCACTGCTTTGTTTATTATTTCTTCTTTGCTCATTTTTAATTTATATTCTCTATGGAGGGGAGATGTTGCTATAAATGTATGTATGCTATCAACACCGCAATCTATTGCAACATCTATATCTTTTTTAACTGCCCTTGCAAGACCGCAAATTTCTGCATCCATGTTTAAAGATGTTATTTTTTTAATGGCTTCCTGCTCCCCATGGGATGAAATAGGAAATCCTGCTTCTATAACATCCACACCTAAGTTATTTAGATTTACAGCAATTTCCACCTTTTCATCAGGGGTTAGGGATACTCCGGGAGTTTGCTCTCCGTCTCTCAGGGTGGTGTCGAAAATTTTAACCTTCTTCGGAATGTTCAGATGATTAATGGCATTTTTAATTATATCATTAGTTTGATTATAAGGTTCCATAATTTTCACCACATTCTTTCTCATTAAATAATGTATTTTTTGGATAATATTACCTAAATTAATTATTATAAATTAATTGCTTCTATTTTATAAAAAGTTTAATAATATTGATAATGATATATATTTGTAGTATTTAGATGTATTGTGTATAATGAATGTATATTAATGAACATATTATAACGATGTTTATATTGCCCATTTAGACATCACTATAACTGTAATTTTAAAAAATTTAAATTACATTTTTATAGGGGGCGTTCTTATTTTATTATAAAATATTAATTTCCAATTTAAATTTGGTGAGATTGTGGAAATTTTATTAAGCGTATTTATTCTTTTAATGGGATTGGTATTGTTGAATTATGGAAGCGATTGGTTTGTGCTTGGAAGCTCGAGGATAGCAAAATATCTAAATGTTTCAGATTTTGTTATAGGGGCAACCATAGTTGCATTTGGAACATCCTTGCCTGAGATAATTACAAGTGTTTATGCGGCGTATGCAAATTTACCAGGCATTGCAGTTGGAAACTCCCTTGGAAGTTGTATTGCTAATATTGGATTGATACTTGGAATAAGTGCCATAATTTATCCAATAGTTGTAAGGCATAATTCAGTTTTAAAAAACGGTTATATTTATTTAATATTTACAATTGTAGCATTTATACTTGGATATGATGGATTTGGATTTATTGATGGGCTGATTTTATTTATTTTACTTTTGGGGTATATTGTCCATACTATTAAAAATGGAGGGACTCCAACGGTTGAAGAGGAAGGAGCTCCTAAAAAAATTTCCATGACTACGGCAGTAATATTTACTATTGTAGGATTGTTGTCGGTAATTATTGGAAGTGAATTGTTTGTTGATGGGGCAAAAGGCATAGCCGCATTTCTTGGAATATCTGATAAAATTATTGGATTTACCCTTGTTGCATTTGGAACTTCTCTCCCTGAGCTCGTAGTATCAATCACCGCAGTTAGGAGAAAGCTTGGAGATATAGTGCTTGGAAATGTGATAGGTAGCAATATGGCAAATATTGGCTGTGCTTTGGCATTTTCTGGTATGATATCATATATTCCACCTGTCAAATTCGAAATGAATGTAAATCTATTTCTTGTTGTCCTTATGGTGATATATATGAGTAAAAATTTAATACTGGATAAAATAAGAAATAAAAAGGTAAATACAAATATCAACGATAAAACAAATTTAGAAGAATATTCAAAAATCGGAAGAATAGAGGGAATTTCTCTTGTTTTAATTTATATGATATTCATTCTAAAAATATCCAATATATTTTAATAAAAAGTAAAAAATAAAGATAAAATAAAAAGGTAGGATAAATTAGGAAAATTAAAATAAAAGAAAATAAAAAAAGATAAATAAATTAAATAAGTGAAATTATGAAAACTGTAAAAATAAAAATAAATAGGAATGGAGTATTTGAAGAATATGAGGTTCCTGAAAATATAACGGTTTTAGATGCTCTGAATTACATAAATAAAACCTACAACAAAAATATTCAATACAGGGCATCATGTAGGGCAGGGCAGTGCGGGAGCTGTGCTATGACCATAAACGATGAGCCAAGACTTTCCTGTAAAACAAAGGTTAAAGATGGCATGAAAATAGAGCCATTAGAAGGATTTAATGTAATTAAAGATTTAATCGTTGATAGGTCATCATATTATAAAAAATTATATAATTTACGAAATTACTTGCAGTATGATGAAGAGGAGGAGCTCTCAACAATACATCCAGAGGACATAAAAGATTTAAAAAATATAAGGGGATGTATAGACTGTTTAAGCTGTCTTTCAAAATGTCCGGCAAGGAAGTTCTCAGATTATTCTGGACCAACTCTTATACGACAGCTTGCAAGATTTGCATTTGACCCTAGGGATGACGGAGATAGGGAAAAAGAAGCCTATTTTGAAAATATATATAACTGCACTACATGTGGGAAGTGCGTTGAAGTATGTCCAAAGGAGATTGACATAGTCCATAACGCCATAGAGAAGTTAAGAGCATTATCTTTTAAAAATGGATGTTATTTAAAAAATCATTTGGTAGTTAGAGAAAATGTTTTAAAAGGCAATAGGTCAGTGGTGAAGGAAGAAACTCCATTGTTAGAGGATGAAAATATAAAAGACGAATATATTGTAGAAAATGAAAAAATGAGAGTTGCATTCTTCACCGGATGTTTGGTTGATTATAGGCTTCAAGATGTAGGGAAAAGTGCTATAAGGGTGCTGAATGCCCATGGAGTCTCTGTAATAATTCCAAAAAATCAAATCTGCTGTGGTTCCCCATTTTTAAGAACTGGTCAAAGGGATATTGCAGATAAGTTAAAAAAGCATAATTTGGATATTTTCAATAATCTAGATGTAGATGCAGTGGTTACCATATGTGCAGGATGTGGAAGCACATTGAAAAACGATTATAAGGAGAAAGAATTTAAGGTTATGGACATTACCGAGGTTTTGAATACTGTTGGACTTATTGAATACAAATCATTGGATATAAAAATAACCTACCACGACCCATGCCATTTGAGAAGGGGACAAAAGGTATATGTTGAACCACGAAATATTTTAAAAAATATACCTAAATTAAAGTTTATAGAGATGGAAATACCAGACCAATGCTGTGGTGCCGGCGGCGGTGTTAGAAGTGGAAAACCAGAAGTTTCTTCTGCGATAGGTAAAAGAAAGGCTAAAATGATTTATGATACTGATGCGGATTATGTAATTACGGTATGTCCATTCTGTGAATATCATATAAGGGATAGTTTAAATAAGTTAAAGAATGAAGAAAACAATTTAAAAGATATCGAGGTTATGAACATTGTTTCATTGCTTGATAAAGTGATTGAATAGCACATTTGAAATAATGGAATTGAAATAAAATCAATAATTAAAAATAATAATAAATTTTTAAGATATAATAATTATTAAATGAGTGATACAATGGATGACATATTAGAAATTGTAGAAAAACTAAAAAATAAGGAGATAAAACCATATCAACTTGACAGTATGTTCGATTCAAAAAAATCTGTTGAAATAAGAAGGAAATACATAGAATCTTTAACAAAAACAGATTTTAAGCATATCAATAATTACAGTATAGATGAAAAAGAGGCTATGAAAAAGAACATAGAAAATATGATTGGTGCGGTGCAGATTCCTTTGGGTTTTGCAGGACCTTTAAAGATAAATGGAAAATATGCAGATGGGGAATATTATATACCATTAGCAACAACGGAAGGAGCATTGGTAGCTTCGGTAAATAGGGGCTGTGGAGTTATCACCAAATGCGGTGGATGCACAGTTAGGGTTGTTGATGATAAAATGACAAGAGCTCCGGTAATCGAAACCAAATCTATAACCGACGCTATCAAATTAAAGGAGTGGATTGAAAACAACTTCCAAAAAATAAAAGAGGTTGCCGAAACCACCACAAGACATGGAAAATTAATATCCATTCATCCAATAATAATTGTTGGACGGTATGTATATCCAAGATTTACCTATAAAACAGGAGATGCCATGGGTATGAACATGGTAACCATAGCCACCGAAAAGGCGTGCAATTTCATTGAAAATGAGCTGAAAAAGGAAGAAAACGGAAGCATCAAAGTTCATACTGTGGCATTAAGTGGAAATGTCTGCACAGATAAAAAACCTGCTGGAATAAATTTAATAGAAGGCAGGGGGAAAACGATAATAGCAGAGGTCTTTTTAAAAGAGGAGGAAATAAAAAAATATTTAAAAACAACTTCAAAAGCAATAGAACAGGTGAATATGTATAAAAACTTTATAGGTTCTGCCATAAGCAACTCAATGGGATTCAATGCCCATTATGCAAATATAATCGGAGCTCTATTCCTTGCAACAGGTCAGGATGAGGCACATATTGTTGAGGGAAGCTTAGGTATAACAGTTGCAGAATGTGTTGAGGGCGGTCTTTATTTCTCCGTTACACTTCCAGATGTTCCTGTTGGGACTGTTGGGGGTGGAACAAGAGTAGAAACCCAAAAAGAGTGTTTAGAAATGATTGGTTGCAGTGGTGGAGATAAAGCACTTAAATTTGCCGAAATAGTCGGTGGAGCAGTTTTAGCGGGAGAGTTATCACTTATGGGAGCTCTGGCAGCAGGTCATTTAGCAAAGGCACATTCGGAGCTCGGAAGGTAATGCTAAATAATATATAAAGAACAGTGAATCTTTAAATATTTTTTTGATTATGTATAATATGGTGATATTATGAAAAAACCAACATTGTATGTAAGAATTCATTACCCGGGCAGTGTATTGGAAGGAGAATTCGATTTTGATGCAGTGGTGAAGCTTAAAGACAAATATATGAAATACCTTGAAACAGGCAAAGGGTACGGATTGATGATATTTAATGAAAATAAGAAAAAATTTGCAATAATAAACTTTGAAAATATATGTGCAATAGAGGTTGAAAAAACCCTAATATTCATGGATGAGTATGAAAAGAAATGGGGACAAATTACGGATATTAGATAATAAATAATATTATATTATCCAAATATTAACAATGTATAATGTGATATTGTGAAAACTAAAAACTTAAAAATAGCAAAAAATGCCACAGTAATTGGGGATGTGAAACTTGAAGAAGATGTAAATATATGGTATGGTGCGGTTTTAAGAGGGGATGTTGATAAAATCGTTGTTAAAAAAGGCTCAAATATCCAAGATAACTGCGTAATTCACTGTTCAGAAGGATATCCTACAATAATTGGAGAATACGTTTCAATTGGCCATGGGGCAGTTATTCATGGATGCACAATTGGGGATAATGTTCTTATTGGAATGAATTCAACAATTCTAAATGGTGCAAAAATAGGAGATAACTGCATTGTCGGAGCTCACTCACTAATAACTCAGAACAAAATAATACCACCAAACAGTTTGGTTATGGGAGCTCCTGCAAAGGTTGTTAGAATGTTAAATGATGAAGAAATAAAATCCATAAGGAATAACGCATTAAGATATATCGAATTATCAAAAAGTTTATAACAAATGATATATAAAAAAGAAAATGTTAATAAAAAAATGAAAAAATAAATAAATTTTTCATTTCATATATGTAATAAAAAAATAAGTCTTTTTGGGCTTTTCTTCATATATTGAATTTAGAATAAAATTAATTAATATATAAAAAGGTGCATAATATGGATTCAGTAAAATTAGGATTTGTAATTGCAGAATTTAACAGAGATTTAACATATATGATGGAAAAACTTGCAGAAGAACATGCAGAGTTTTTAAATGCTGAGGTAAAATATAAAATCGTTGTTCCCGGAGCATTCGACATGCCTATTGCAATTAAAAGACTTTTAGAAAAGGAGGATGTTGATGCAGTGGTAACTATTGGATGTGTAATTGAAGGAGACACCGAACACGATGAAATAGTTGTTCAAAATGCGGCAAGGAAAATAGCAGACTTATCATTGGATTACAATAAACCTGTTGCTTTGGGAATCTCAGGACCTGGTATGACAAGATTACAAGCAGAAGAAAGAATTGACTATGGTAAAAGAGCAGTTGAAGCTGCTGTAAAAATGGTAAAGAGATTAAAAGAATTAGAATAATGAAATAATAAGAATAACGATAATCATAATATAAAAAATCATAAAATAGAGAAATATAAATATTCGTGGTTCTCATGAAAGATGTATTAAGGGAAGAGTTTGATATAATAAAACAGCGAATTAAAGACAAACCAGAAGGTTCATACACCGCATATTTAACAACAGATGATGACAAAAAAACAGCATTAAATAAAATCTGTGAAAAAATAGGGGAAGAGGCAACAGAAACTATACTTGCGGCGAAGGATGGAGTAAAGGAGGAGCTCCTATATGAAAGTGCAGATTTGATATATCACACATTGGTATTGCTGGCGTACTGTGGAGTGGAATATGATGAAATAATGAATGAATTTGAGAGACGAAGAAAGAAATAAAAGAAAAAAGTAAAAAAATATTAAATAAAATAAATTAAATAAAAATTATTCTTATAATTCTTTTTTATCAATTAATTCTTTTAATATTTTTGGGAATAATACCCCTTCAATGAGTTTTAAAACATCTGTTCTTGTAATAATACCCACTACATTATCGTTTTCATCTACGACTATTAGCCTACCAACTCCTTTTTTCTCCATTAAAATAAGAGCATCATATACTTTTTTATCAGGCGTTATCGTTAAAGGGTTTCTTACCATAATTTTTTCTATATATTCATTTTCCATACTATTTGAAAGAGCATATGCAAGGTCATGAAGTGTTAAAATACCCACCAACTTATCATTAGATATAATTGGGACTCCATTTATATTGTTGTCATAAAATATTTTGGCAGCATCCTTTATCTTTACATCTGGGCTTAACCATATTAAATCTTCCTTAACTGCTATGCTTTTCACAGTTATGTTTGGAATACTTGTAACTCCTACAACATCTATTAACAATATATGGTCTATATCGTCCCTTCCAGCCACCTTACCAAAAATTATTATTTTATTATGGTGAGTAGGCCCTATTTTTACAACGTCCCCTTCATTGAATATTTTCGTATCCCCTTTAATATATATCATTGAAGAACAGGATTTTTCATGTGCAACGGTATCAAAAACTATTTTTTCAACATAAACTCCTTCAACTCTTTCATCCCCCTTGTAAATGGGCACAACTATCTCTTCTTCACTGGATATTAATCCTACTGCCCTATATGCATGACTTGTTGGAACGTATCCTCCTTTTGGTCCCGGCACCCCATCTACTAAATTCAATGCTCTCAAAGCCTGCATTTGATTTCTAATAGTCCCTGGATTTCTATTTAATCTAATTGCTATTTCTGTTCCTTTAACTGGTCTATTTTTTTCTTTATATATTGCTATTAATTCTTGAAGTATCTCTTTTTGGACAATAGTTAAATCCATAAAAACACCCATTATAAATGATTATAATTACAGTTATAAATTATGATATATACAATATAAAAATGTTTTTATTTATATAGCATATTACAAAAAAGAGATTAAAAATCTAATGAAATTATCTCAACACCTAAGGCATCTTCCATATATTTTTTAAATAATTTCAATCCATAAACCTCTGTTCCATAATGTCCCCCATCTATCACACATAAACCGAGCTCCTCCGCAAGTATCTTTGAGTGGTGGGTTAAGTCCCCAGATATATATACATCTGCGAGCTCCGAAACATACTTCACAGATTTTTGGGATAGTCCATAACCAGAGAGAACGGCTACTTTTAAATTTTCTTCATTATTTACAACTTCTGAATTTACAACAACGGGGTTTTTTGTAATATGTTCTTTTGTAATATTCAATATATCATCAAAAGTTCCATTATATGTTCCTATTCTACCTAATCCATTTTCATATAGGCATTTAGCATTTTTTAAGTCGTATAAATCAACAAGGGCATCATTTAATCCATTTTTACATATATCTAAATTCGTATGAGCCGAGTATAGTATTATTTCATTTTCCATCAATATCTTTAATTTTGCATACATTACTCCCGTAAATGTTCTGATAGGGTCTTTTAAAATCGGATGATGAGTAAATAAAAAATTAACTCCTTCCTTTTTTGCCTTTTTTACAACATTTAAAGAAGGGTCTAATGCTATACCGATTTTTTCAATATCTTTGTTTAAATCATCTCCAACTTGAAGCCCTATATTATCCCCTTCAATTGCGAGCTCTGCTGGTGCAAATTCTTCTATGAAATTTATAATATCTTGTGCTTTTATAGCTTTTATATTCATTTTATCCCCTTCGCTGTGATTATCTGCAATTCCTCATAGGGAAACTTCATTGATGCGGTTTTTTTAGCTTCAAATCCATGTTTTTTTAACAATTCTATTGTTTTTTCTTCCCCAGTTAATGATGATTGCACTATCTGGATTGTTCCATTTTCTTTTAAATAATCCCCAACTTCATGGATAAATCTATCAAGAACTTTTCTTCCATCAATCCCGCCATCAAATGCATAGTTTAAATATTTTTCAAGTTTTTCCTCTTCCGATGTTGGTAGGTATGGGGCATTGAATAGTATTACATCGAATTTTGATTTGAGTTTATTCTTTATCTCATCCATATTTTTAAATAAATCGCTTTCAAAAAAGAAAATATTTTCGTTTAATTTTAATTTATTTAATAATGCGTTTTCCTTTGCAGTTTCTATTGCGTATGGATTTATATCTATTCCAACTACCTTTTTAGCTCCACTTTTTAGTGAATTTATTGCCTGAATTCCTGTTCCTGTTCCCACATCTAAAACTGTTTTATTTTTCACATCCACTAAATTATTTAATAGGAGCTCACTATCCTCAGCAGGTTCATAAACTTTTGGGTGGATTTTTATCAATATATTCTTTATTTCTATTACTCTCATAATTATTCCTTATGTAGTATTTTCATTAAAACTTGACAAAACCCTTTGGGTTTTGTAAGTCAGTGAATCCAAAGGATTCACTTCGACTTCCAAATATCATCTCCAATATAGTGAATGGTTTTAATTGCTTTGCCTTTGTTTGATTCTTTCATTGTTTTTCCATCCATTAATGCTTCACCAACACATAAAGGTCTATTGTGGGTTTCATCCACTACAAAAACAACATCCCCTTCTTTAATGTTCTCATCTGCTTCCACTATCCCCGGAGCCATTACATCAGCACCATTTGCTAAGAATTTCACAGCTCCCATATCAACTACTACCTTACCTTTATCCAACTCATGGTTCAATAGGGTTTTTAATGTAGGATATACTTTATCGTTTATTTTAAATGCTATTGGTTCATTGTCTATTAAAATCATTTCATAATCTTCCGTTATGGCGAGCTCGGCGTTTGCCTTTTTTGGAATTACTTCAATTCCGAATATATTATCTAACTCTTCTTTTATTCTTTTTAGTTCCTTCTTTTTTAAGCAGTATCTTCTTTTTATTTCCAATTTATCACCATTAATTTAATCCATTTATTTTTTAAATTTTTCAATATATGTTAAGGTTTTGATGTCATTTCCTCGGAGCTCCTATTTATCACTTGTCGAGCTCTTTTAATATCTTTTCAATGGTTTCCTTTGTTTCTGGAATATCTTCTTTAATGACTTTCCAGACTAATTCTAAATTAACATTAGAATATGAATGAATCAATTTATCCCGCATACCTGCAATGTCCCTCCAAGGCACTTCTGGATAGTTTTCCCTTAAATCATCAGGTATATTTTTCACCGCCTCGCCTATTATCTCAATACATCTACATACTGAATACTGAGTCTTTTTATCCCTTAAAAATTCTTTGTAATCCATATTTTCTACAAATTCTTCTGCCAAGCCCATATTTTCGATAATATCAATTAGATATATATCAACTTTCTTCAATAGGAATCTCCTCCTTTAAGATTGTTTCTTTTAATTCCTTCCTAATATCATTTTTTAACACCAAATCTACTTTAATACTTAACAAATCAGATAGATAATTTTCTAAATTCACAAATTTTAATAAACTAGGTAATTCATAAAATTCAACTAAAATATCAATATCTGAAGTTTCTTTCTGCTCCCCTCTTGCATAACTTCCAAATATTCCAATAGTTTTAACTTTGTATTTTTCTTTTAGTTCCTTTTTGTGTTCTAAAAGTATCTTTTTTATTTCGTTTAAGGTTTTCATATTATCCCCCTTCGGAGCTCCTTGATATATTATAACCTATACTAATTTTAATTTTTTATTATATTTTCGATGATGTTATTATTTTTATTTCTTTCTTTTTACATTTATTATTTCCTTTTTAATTATAATTATTATTACCTATTCTAAAAATTCATAAACTGTGTTTCGCTCCTTTGGAATTCTTCCGATTCTTGAAATCATATCCTTTATTTCATCAACAGATACATAAACTCCATGCTCTGCTCCCGCAGATTTTGAAATATTTTCCTCCATAAGTGTTCCGCCGAAATCATTGGCCCCACATTTTAAACCGATTTGAGCCATTTTAAACCCTAACTTAACCCATGATACCTGGATATTTTTTATAAGGTCTTTAAATAATATCCTACTAATGGCATAAACCTTTAAGTCCTCCAAACCAGTAGCTCCCCCCCGAGCTCTCCCTTCATAATATATTGGTGCTAATTTATGCATAAAACTTAATGGGACAAATTCGGTAAAGCCCCCAGTTTCTTCCTGAATTTCTTTTAAAATAAATAAATGATTCACCATGTGCTTATACTCTTCAATATGTCCATACATCATGGTAGATGTTGTTTTTATGCCGACTTTATGGGCTGTTTTTACTACTTTAACCCATTCCTTAGTTGATAATTTTGTTGGGCAGAGCTCCGACCTAATCTCATCATCAAGTATTTCAGCGGCTGTTCCCGGCATTGTGTTTAATCCATTTTCTTTCAGCATTTTAAGTGCTTCTTTAATATCAAGTCCGGCGTTTTCAGCCCCAAATTTAATTTCCATTGGTGAAAATGCGTGAATGTGTATATCCCCATAAGGTTTTGTAATGTCATGAACTTTTTTCAATATCTCTATCTGGAAGTTTGTATCCACAATAGGATGAAGTCCCCCTTGGATGCATACCTCTGTGCATCCCAATTTTTTTGCTTCCAATGCCCTTTTTGCAATCTCATCAATATCTAAAAAATAGGCATTTTTATCCTTCTCACTTACTCTAAATGCGCAGAATTTACAATCTCCAACGCAAATATTTGTGAAATTAATGTTTCTATTGACAATATAGCTCACAACATCCCCTACAATTTCCCTTCTAAGATTGTCAGCGCATTTTAGAATATTAAAAAAGTTTTCAGTATCTTCAAATAATTCCAAACAATCCTTTTTCGAAATATCTCCTTCACAATATTTTTCTAAATCCATGAAACCACCAATATGTTTTAAGTGAGAATCCTTATAGTTACCTACTTACTTGATAATTACTAATATTTAATAATATTTTAGAACATTTTAAAATATAGTATAATAAATGTAAAATATAATAAAAATAAAGCATATAATTTATTTTATACCATATATTAGATTATTTAATCATTATTTTAAAATTTAAGGGCGTATGTTATTATATAAATACTTTTCTATTTAAATTAAATGGAAACTAAATATATACCAATAAAAACAATATATTAGTGGTAATACTGCCTAACCCATAAATAAAAACCAAAGGTGAAAAAATGAAATTTGGTATTGAGTTTGTTCCTAACGAACCTATAACAAAACTTAGCTACTATGTAAAATTGGCAGAAGATAACGGATTTGAATACTGCTGGATTACAGACCACTACAACAACAGAAACGTATATATGGCATTGACATCAATTGCAGCTGCAACAAACAAAATTAAATTAGGACCTGGTGTTACAAACCCATACGTAAGAAGCCCAGCTATCACAGCATCAGCAATGATTACATTGGATGAATTATCAAGCGGAAGAGCTGTTTTAGGTATTGGACCTGGTGATAAGGCAACATTCGATGCATTAGGAATTGAATGGACAAAACCAGTTACAACAATTAAAAAAGCTATTGCTGACATGAGAGCTCTCATGAAAGGGGAGAGGTTAGAAACAGGAGCTCAGTTAGCAATAAAACCATCAGTAGAAATTCCAATTTACATGGGAGCTCAGGGACCAAAGATGCTCGAAACAGCAGGTATGATTGCAGATGGTGTTTTAATTAACGCATCAAACCCAAAAGACTTCGAAGCTGCTGTTCCATTAATTAAAAAAGGTGCAGAAGCAGCAGGAAGAAGCATGGATGAAATTGATGTTGCAGCTTACGCTTGTATGTCAGTAGATAAAAAACCAGAAAAAGCTAAACAGGCAGCAGTTCCAGTTGTTGCATTCATTGCAGCAGGTTCCCCACCAATGGTTTTAGAAAGACATGGTGTTGAAGCTGAGAAGGTAGAAACAATTAGAGCAGCATTGAAAAAAGGAGACTTCGGAACAGCATTTGGAACAGTTGATGACACAATGTTAGAAGCATTCTCATTATACGGAACACCTGATGAAGTTGTTGAAAAAATAGCAGGTTTAGCAAAAATGGGAGTAACTCAGGTTGTTGCAGGTTCCCCAATTGGACCAAACAAAGATGCAAGCATTAAATTAATCGGTAAAAAAGTAATTCCAGCTATAAAGGAATTATAAATTATTAAAATTATGTATCTTTTTTCTTTTCTTTTTTCCTTATTCTTAAATAATTTAAAATTAAAAAAGAAAATATTTATATTATTTCAAATTAAGCTCTTTTATCAGTGCTCCAATCTTTGACGGATTCACTATATTTACATCTATCTTTTTATCTTTTACAGTTATTTCAACTGTCCTTTGACCTTCAACAGATAATTGGAGACCAACTCCTTTTTTTTCAAGAGTATCTATTATTCCCACCAGCATTTCCATATCCATATTATCACTTTTTTATTTTATATTATATTCGTTTAATATCTATTATTGCTTTTTATTGCTTGTTATCTTCTATCTTTTTAAATTTATCACAGGCATTTTCAGCTGCAAGAGCAAGCGGGTCAATTACCATTGAAACTGGCGGAGCATAGCAGAACTCCATATTTGCCAGTTCATCACAAGTCATATTTTTCACAATACCTATGGATACTGCATCCACTCTTTCGGCAACTCTTTCTCCCCCCACAATCTGACATCCTACAATATTTTTGTTCATATCACATATTAATTTAACTTCTATTAACTTTCCACCTGGATAGTATCTTGCCCTTGTAAGTGCCTTTGACTTTCCAACTACAACTTCAAGTCTGTTTTGATGAGCTCCGAGCTCACTCATGCCTGTTCCAGCCATTTCAATATCTCCAATTTTTGATACCATGGCATTTAAAACTGGGTTGAATTTAGCTTCAATACCCACGATATTTTTTCCTGCAACTTTACCCTGTCTTACAGCTGTTGTTCCAAATGGTGATAAGGTAATCTGCTTTGTGATTAAATCCACAACTTCCACACAGTCTCCAACTGCGTATATGTTTGGAATTGAAGTTTGCATTTTTTCATTTACCTTTATAGCCCATCTTCCTATTTCACAACCTGCCTTTTTTGCCAGTTCTATGTTTGGTCTGACACCTGTTGCCATTATAACCATGTCACACTCGTAGAGCTCCCCATCTATTACCGCACCATTTACCTTACCTTCTTCATCCCCAACAATCTTACCTAATGGTTTTTCAAGTATAAACTTAATACCAACATCTTCTTCCAAATACTTCATAACAATTTTAGCCATATCTATATCCAGAGCTCTCGGTAATATTTGGGGTGCCATTTCAACAACTATTACATCAAGACCGAGCTCCTTCAATGCGTATGCTGTTTCAAGTCCAATTGCCCCAGCGCCTGCAACTATTGCACTTTTTGAATTTTCCGCATACTCTTTTATCTTTATACCATCTTCAATTGTCCTTAGTTTAAAGACGCCTTTTAAATCCACCCCTTCAATCGGTGGAACAAATGGTGAGCCCCCAGTAGCCAAAACAAGGTAATCATAAGTTAATTCTATTTCATTGTTTTCTTTATCTTTATATATTATTTTATTATTCTCTGAATCCACATCCAAAACTTCTGACTCTGTGATTACATCGATATGCCTATCTTTTTTGTATTCTTCGGGAGTGTGCATTATTATATCTTCAAATGAAGGTATTTCATTACATATTACATAGGGAATAGCACATGGTGAATATGCTATATATTTATCCTTTGTAATCACTACTATTTCCATTTCTTTATTATATCTTCTTATAGTTGAAGCGGTGGTTAATCCTGCGGCTCCACTTCCAATTACAACAACTCTCATTTCTTCACCTGACATACATTGAATTATTAAAATTATTAATAACTATATAATAAAATACTTTTAGTATGAAACATTATTAGTATATAAGTATTTTGATGGATAAATAACTATGTTTTGAAGAAATAATGGAATTAAATAATGAATTGATTTTCAGTATCTTTCACTTCGTTTTGTATTATTATTCAATAGGGAATCTTAATATTGCCCCTATTCCACCAAGACCTTTTAATTGTTTTCCTGCGTCGTGTTCTGTGGAAATAATTACTGTTTTTCCACCGATACTCTCAACCGAATTTACCATATCTTCAATCTTTTTTCTATTTTTTCTCAAAAACTCATCGGTTATAAGGAGCGTCTCTATTGCAGAGTAGTTTAAAGCATTTTTAACATCGTCAATTCCATAAACTGCAAGACCCTTTTTTGAAATCTCTTCTAAAAGTTTATTTACAAGCTGAGTTTCTTTACTTAGTCTTGCCTGACCATATATTCTGTCAATTATTCCAGATTTTAAAACTTCACTAAGCCCCAGTCTTCCAGTATGGTTTGTAGATTCAAATATAGCTCTTTGATAGATATCTTTGTATTTTTCAGATAAATATTTTTGAAAATTATTTTTCCCAAATCCAGGACCTGCAACAAGAATTTTACCATCGTATGGACTTAATACATCGACTATTTCATTATAGTAGCTGAATTTCTCCTGTTCTTGCCGTTTATAATCCAATTTTTTTGATAGACCTGATTTTATATGTGCCACTTCCTTTGCACCATACTCCCTAATTAAAAATACATTGGCTTCATTTTCATCCATAATAACTACTACGACCTTTGGCTTTTTTGCAGAATCTTCCGCATCTTTCAATCTCTCCAAATCCCATCTCTTCCAATTTTTTTGAATAGATACTTCTGTGAGCGGTTCTATATCTATAGTATGGTAGGAACCCAATGGAACATCATCAGGACCGTGTATTATCTTGCCGCTCACTCTCAATCTATTTGTATCCTCGTGGAAATTTATTTTTTCTGCCTTAATACCTAAATACACTCTTCTTTTTGCTCCCCTATCTGCCCTTAATTTATCTCCTTTATCTTCAACCCTACGTTCTGTCATGGCAGAAACTGCATTATTTTTTTCAATGATATTGTAAAGATGCCAGAGGTCATCTAAATTCTCAGGCATTACTTTAATTATATTTTTTTCAGGAATTTCCTTAATAATTTTCATAATACCTAACCTTAAATTGTTATATACAATATAGTAGCATAATAAAATTACTTAAAAACTTAATAAAAACTTATTTACTTACTCAATAAATGAGAGCTCACCATCTTCAAGAATATTTATTATGAATGGCTTCTTAACGATTCTTTTGTCAATATTATCTTTCGCATTTTTATGTATTAAATCAAGTATTTCCAATGAACTGTAATTTACATGGATATCATTTTCATCAGAGGTTTTAAATACCATCTTCGGAATATCAAAAACATCAACGCCTTCTTTGACAACTAATTTTACAGGAGCCATTATATCGTTGTAAATCCTTAATGTGTTCCTTGCTTTTTCTACATTTTCCTTTGCTCTTTTTTCTATCATGCTAATATTCGCCCTACTGGTATTCATCATTGTCGCGATTTCTTCCTGAGTTAATCCTTTTTTCCTTAATTTTAATACTTTTATTTGGGTGTCTGTTAAAAACGATTCCATAAAATCCCCCGGCATATTTTTTAAATATATGGTATATAAATTATAGAATTATTTTTTAAATATAATATTATATATTAGTTTAACAATAAAAATGTGTCTTTATCGCTAAAAATATATGATAAAAAATAATATTATGTATTAATTCTTGGCAATATGGTGGATTATTACAACCCCTTAATTAAATCTGCAATAATGGTATCTACACTAACTTTACTTACTTCGGATGGGTAAGTATCCGTACCAACAACTTCGTCAGCACCGCCAATATATAACTTATTCAACGCATCACCAATTAACACAGGATGAACACAGGATGCTATTACCTTTATTGCTCCTTGCTCCTTTAACATACCAATTGCCGTTGCCATTGTTCCCCCCGTGGATATGATGTCATCTACAATGAGAACATCCTTATCTTTCACATCCAAATTTTTAGGAGCTATTTTTATTTCAGTTGGGGAAATTCTCGTTTTTTCAAGGTAATCATATTCACAATCTAAAACTTCTGATGCAGTTTTTGCCAGTTCTATGGCTCCCTTGTCTGGTGAAAGCACAACAGGATTGTTTAACTTATCTTTTACATATTCTGCCAATTTATCCACTGCATTTCCATATATAAATGGAATATCGAAAAATGCTTCTATATGCACTTCATGGGGGTTTATGGTTATAACTCTATCGCATAAATTGGAATATAACTTAGCCAGAGCTCTGATACTTATCGGTTCTCCATCATTGAATTTCTTATCCTGTCTTGCATAAGCCAAATAAGGAGCTACCAAATTTATGGATTTTGCACCTTCATCTCTTAATGCATCGCACATTAAAATAGTTTCTACTATGGAATCATTCTGGTTGTTCTGAGTTTGAATTAAAAAAACATCCTTATCTTTCACATCTCCATGAATTCTAATATATAATTCCCCATCTGGAAATTTTTTGAATTCTGTTCTTAGGAGCTCCGAGTTTGTTAATTTTGAAACCCTATATGCTAAATCCTGAGAGTCTGAACCTGATACAATAATCATTTTATCACCTTTTTTGTTATCATATGGGCAGATTAAAAATTTTCATTAAACTTAGTTTCAAGGTTGTAAAATTATAAAAACTCTTATTTATTTTTAAAATTTTTTAAATACTTGATAATATTGGTTAAAGATATATAAGTTAAAAAACCAACTGACAAACATAACAATATAACCCATTATTTTAAATTATTTTCTATTTTCTATTTATTGATTATTTCATTATTAAAATTATTAATTAAATACTTATTCTACAAAGGAAATAATATTATAAATACTTTAAAAATTATCCATCATAAATATAATTAAAATTATTGTAAAAAATTAAAAAGTGAAAATATGTATGATTTTATCATAATTGGTTCAGGTATTGGCGGAAGCACCGTATTTAAGGAGTTAAATAATAAACACCCTGATAAAAAGATACTGCTACTTGAAAAAGGAGATGAGCCCAAGTATGTTGCAGAAGGAAATGATGTGCAAGTTTTATATCTAAATTCCCTTGGCGGTTCTGCACTATATTCTGTTGGAAATGCCATTAGAATTGATTTAAAATATATAGGCATTAAAGAAGATATCTATGATGAGATTGAAAAAGAACTAAATGTTAATCCTGTCCCCATGGATTTTATCAATGAAACTACAAAAAAATTATTTGATTATGGATTTAAACAAACTCCAAAATACATAAACTTCAATAAATGCAACTCCTGTGGGATGTGTGCAAGTAGATTATGCCATGCAAAATGGACACCGCGGGATTTTTTAAAGCAATACAAAAACAGCATGATACTACATAATTTTGAAGTTTTAAATATTAAAAAAGAAAATGAATTATTTTTTGTTGAAGGATTTAACAGCAAAAATAATAAAAAAATGATATTTAAGGGAAAAACTGTCATAGTTTCAGCAGGGGGAGTTAATTCCCCAAGAATATTAAGTTCAATATTGGATAACGAACATCTTGGAAAAAACCTTTTTGTAGATACATTCATTACAGTTGGAGGATTTTTAGAAGGCGCAAATTTAAACAAGTCTGTCCCTATGTCAGTTTATAGAAAATATAATGGTTTTCTTCTTTCACCCCATTATTCAATATTATTATATGATGAAATAAAAAAAGAAAATAAAGATATAAAAAACAACGATGTATTTGGTCTAATGATTAAAATAAAGGACGAAAATAATGGAGTAGTTGGAAAAGATTATGTATATAAAAACATAACAGAAAAGGATGAAGAACTACTGTCAAAAGGATTTAAAGAGGCATTAAATATACTGTCAGATATTGGAGTAAATAATATGTACAAAACCATTCCAAGAGGTTCTCATCCATCAGGAACTTGTGCCGTTGGAAAGGTAGTAAATAAAGATTTTGAAACTGAAATAGATGGTTTGTTTGTCTGTGATGCATCGGTATTTCCAGAATCTCTCGGACTACCGCCAATTCTTGGAATAATTGCAATTGGTAAAAAATTGGCAAATTGCTTGCAGTAATTTAAAATTAAAATTTATTTTTTAGAGATATTTTTTTATATTTTCAACGATATTATCAATAAATTCATCCAAATTTATACCTTTTACAACATCGGCAACTGGAATATTTAGTTTATATGATATATCATTCAGTAAATCTTTAAAATCTTTTTCATTTAAATTTAAATTTTTGCTGTTTATAGTAATCCCAATTACCTTTTTACCACTTAATAATTCTATGATATTTATATTCCTTTTTATGTCCTCAATATCAACAGTATTTGATGCAAGTATAATATAATCAGGCTTTGAACCAAGAAGAATGGATAAACTAATAACTCCTCCCCCTCTTCCCGTTCCAACCTCTAATGGATTTGAAAATATCCCGGTTTGCCCAGATACAATTATTAAATCTTTATTTTTTAAATCAACTTTTTTAACAGCCCCAAATATTGTAGATGCAACATGGCATGTAGGGATAAGTTGTGGAATTACCATTTCGTCAATACCGCATAATTTTGCCTGGGGCTCTGTTCCAACAGTGCCGATTTCAAAATATTTTTCGAGCTCTCTTTTTAATACCATGGATGTGGTAAATTTTCCACTTCTTCTACTGGTGCCCATGATGGTAATTACTTTTGATTTAATACCATTTATTCCCATTTCTGCATATTTTTTAAAGTCATCAAATGAATTAGGATTTGAGCAGTCGAAAAATTCAATATTATATCTTTTGGCGATATGTAGGAGCTCCCTATAATCATTTATTCTATAAAGCCTTGCCATATTGTATATGTTTTTTCCCTTTTTCATCTCATGAATTATAGTTTCTTTCCAGATTTCAACCTCTGATGGTTCAAGAATTTCCTTTGTCCAAATGAATGTGTCATAATTGTAGTTATCACCCAAACTGCTGTTGCGGTCATGGTCTATACATCCATATCCTGTTATAGATATGTTGGCAAATTTTTCTAATCCGTCTGAAACTTTGTTTTTATGAGATAATTTTGCCGCTTTTATAATCATACCATCCCTTGTATAGTTTTAACAAATTATATACTCATTTATTTATATTTTTTGTTGAACTCTAATCAAATAATATTAATCATATATAAACTTTTTCATTTACATCAAATAGGATATTTAATAAATTTAATTTAATATAATTTACATTATTCTAAGGTTATATCTTTATAATAAAGGAGGGAATTTATGAAAGATTATTTAGTTAATATCAAGATTAATGATATTATGGCAAAAGATGTTATTTATACTCATCCAGATACTGGCGTGGTTAAGGCATTTGAAACTCTTTTAAAGTATAAAATAAGCTGCTTACCTGTTGTAGATGGCGATAAAAAAGTTATTGGTATTATTACTACTACTGACATAGGTTATAATCTAATACTTGATGAATACACCCTTGACACAAGAGTTAGTGATGTTATGACAAGGGATGTAATATCAATAACCCCCAATGAATCCATAATGGATGCCATAAAAAAGATGGATGAATATGGACATAAGGGCGAAATAATAAATCAGCTCCCGGTAGTGGATGAAAATAATAGATTAGTTGGAGTTATATCCGATGGTGATATAATCAGAGCTCTATCTAAATTTTTAAAAAAATAATTAAAAAATATAAAAAATAATTTTTTATTCAGTATAGGTAATACCTTCTGCTTCAAGAGCCTTTTTTATCATTACATACTGTATTGATACAGGCAATGGATGACCTATTTTTACCTGTTTTCCTTCCTTATGCTGTTCTTTTATCCAATTTACAAACTCATCCCAATTATTTACTGGAATATCGCTTCTTACAACAACCGCTGAACCTTCACCGTGCAATGCACTTATGATTTTTGCCTTTGTTCCTTTGTCAATAGCGAATACTGCTGGTGGAACTCCGTTGAATCCTACATCAACCTGGTTTTGAGCCATTAATGTCATTATTTTTGCTCCACCTTCTGAAACTTGTATTAATTCGACATTTGCTATTTTTTTGCCGTTTTCGTATAATTCATATTGTTTTTTAGGTGTTATTTCTTTTAGATATATATTGTATTTATTTTTAAACAATTCTGGATATTTCGCCGCAACAAACAATGCTGCATGGTGGTCTGTTGGTAAATATGCAACTTTTAATGTTGGAACTTCACCAGATACTTCTGGTGTGATATTTTCATTTATTTCATTTGTTATTTCGCTGTAAGGTTTAAAATCAAACAACACATTTTTAATTTTTTCCCTATCGGAAATGTTTAATTTACCACTAAGGGAGTTTTGAGAATTCAAAACTTCTACAAATTCCACTGTTCCATTTATTATAGTATTTGGGTCTGTGAAGTATTTTATATTTGGAATGGATAGTTCTTCAACTTCTTTATCAACACCAAGCCAGTTTGCACTTGCATCTACTGCAAGGGTTTTATTGTTGTTTATTTCATTTGTTGAAAGAACCATTAATTTTAGGAGCTCATCCACTGCAAGTTTTTTATTATTTAATGCATCATCTGATGCTACAATAACACAGCAAGGATGGTTTTTCCACATGCCATTTGGTGGTAAATCTTGGCTATATATGATAGGCTTTCCTATATTTTTTGTTTTTAGAATTTCTGGCGTAGGTTCCCATGCAATTACTGCATCAAGTTCTTTTGTGCTGAGAAGCTGGGGCATTGAGCCCTGACCTTTACAATTCACAAGCTTTACCATTGCAGTTTCTGATGAAGTTTTATCATCAACACATCCACTGAACATGACCGCTCCAAGAACCGCCAAGCCCACAAATAAAACTGCTAATTTTTTAATATTATCACCTCTTAATGAAATTTTAATATATGTAGAAATTATAATAATATATATAAGTTATGATTTTTTTATGAAAATAATAATATAATTTCTTAAAATAAAATATGACTACATATAATACATAAATAAAGATATTTATATTCTCTACAATTTACTATAAGAAAAAATAAAAAATCAAATAAATAGATGATTATATAATAAAATATATAATAAATACCTAATAAAAACATATAATAAAATAGATAAAAAAGTTATTATTCTTTCTCTAGACTATACATTGGCGGGAGCTCATCATCCACACCAGGAACAAATCCAACTGTATCTCTATACCTCAACTGCATTCTATGATAAATATACGCCACTGGAATCTCCATTGGACATACGTCTTCACACTGACCGCAGTTTATACAGCTGAAACTCATGTGGGACAGTCTGATGCCTTGGAACATTACCGGGTCAGGTGGAATCTCTCCTTTATCCATGTAATCTTCATTTAAAGCACACTCCCTACAAAAGCATATTGGGCAGGCATCCCTGCAACCGTAGCATTTTATGCACCTGTTCCAATACTCCTTCCATTTTTCAATGGAAGGGTATTTCTCTTCAAGCTGTTCCTTTTGAGCAGATTTAGCAAGGTTAATCATAATTTTTTCAATCTTTTCCCTAATCTTAATGCCCTTTTCAGAAGGGGTTTTGACCTTAATATATCCTTCTTTTTCAGCATTTTCAATTAACTCCCTTCCTTTTTCTGAACACACTTCAACAAAAGTCCATCCATCTTCTGCTCCCCAGTTTCCACAGGCAATATCTGCATTTCTTGGAATCTTTAATTCACATCTCTGGCAGTTTTTTCTCCTTCCAAATCCTTTCTCTTCTAAATCGTGTATTTTAATAGCTTTATGGGTCCCATCCTTTAATTCTATTATGAATTTACCACTATCTATCTCTTCCTTGACAACATCCTCAGGATTTACGCCGTAAAACATCTCTATCATTTTCATGGCAGTAATTGGTGGAATTGTTCCACCGCAGTTTAAACCTATTGTGTAGATATTATCCTTATCTATCTGGTGTCTTTTTTGGAGCTCCTTTATAGCCATGGCATCACATGGCTTTACAGCTACGGCTAATTTTAAATCATTTAAATATTTGCTTATAATATTTCCAAAGTTTGTTGGAGCACAATGTAGAGAACCACATGTTTGGATGAGCTCCTCTGAGCTTTTTACAAGGGTGGGTATTCCATCATAAACATCTTCTCCCTTTTTTAGGGCTAAAACTCCATCAACAAGTTCTTTATCTAACAGATATTTGAATAATGAAGATACTGCCCCACCACATTCAGCATGTTTTAATATGATCTCATCTGTTGATTGGATTAAAAGGTATTTATCCATATTTGCATCACCACCTTATTTTATTTTTTATTACTCTTTTAAATCAAGTCCCATTTTTTCTGCCAGTTTTACAATTATTTCATTATCTGGTATGGCATCTCCTGGAGCTCCTACTATCTTATTTATCTTTTGAGTCTTCCCCTCTGTATTTGTAAAGGTTCCATCCTTTTCAGCCCAGCATGATGCTGGAAGAACAACATTAGAAAGATTACATGTTTCATTCATTATTATACTTTGAGTAATCAAAAAATCAAGAGATTTTAATACATCCCCATTACACATTGCGGGATTTTCTCCCATTATGTATAAGCATTTAACATTTTTGATTAATTCAAGTAGTTCGTCCTTATTCAATGGTGGAAGTAGTTTCATTGCACCCATTGTGTTGCAATGTTTTAAAACTGGAAGTAATTTACATTTTGTTTTTTCTGAGATACTATAAACCAAATCTATATCTTCTTGGTTTGTCAATTTATTAAATATTATTATGGAGTTCTCATCAAGTTTTTTTAGGATTTCTTCATCCATGTTCTTCAAAAATTCAGAGAAATTGTTTATTTTTATAAACTTATCAGAATTTAATCTAATAATGTCTTTTTCTTCATAATTTACAGAAACTATTTCAGCCCCATTTTCCTTTGCTTTAATTACCCTCCTTCCAATTAAAGAACTCTCCCCAAACACATCACTAAGAATTAAAATAAATTTGCTATTTTCAATATCATCAAAAGATGCTATACTCTTATCCAAATCAATTTTTGGAGAACCACATATGCAAACTCCAATGTTTTTTACGATAAACCGCCGAGAAAGCCAACGATTTTAATCGTTATACAAAACATAGTTTTGTAAAATCTCTTACGAGATTGGATGAGAGGCGGACATTATAATTAGTCAGTAGTAAAACATAAATATTTGAAGTTTCATAGTGAATAATGCTACCAGTCCAAGTATCTATGGGTAGGGTTAGTAAAAACTCTACCGCTGGTAGTGGTTGGAAGTGCATAGCGTAGCCCTGAACCCATTAATGGGTAGGGGTAGTGGGCTTGGCCACCCTTGTAGGGTTAAACCCTGCTAAAATTAGACGAAATCACTTCGTGATTTCGTTGCTCGCTTACTACCGTAAGCGAGAACCCCACGACTTCAGTCGTGGGAGTAGGTCAGACCAAGTGCATCTGCAAATTTTTTCAAGGCGTAATTGTCTTCATTCGTGCATATTCCAGAACCTATAATACCAATTTCATCTGGTTTGTAGGACTTTAATTTATTAGATACCAAATTCAGTGCATCATCCCAGCTTGATTCAACAAATTTTCCATTTTTCTTTATTAATGGTGTCTTTAATCTCTTTTCATCATTTACAATTTTATAACATTCTCTTCCATTGTTGCAGTTTTTTCCTTCATTTATGGGATGCCTCTTGTTTGGATAGGTTCCTATGACTTTTCCATCTTTTGTTATTAAATCTACTCCACAACCAACACTGCATCCGGGACATATCGTGTGCATAATCTTCATTGTTTCACCGTCTTTTTCTTTTTTTGGTTTTATATTCCGAGCTCCCACTCCCATTATCAATAATCACATTGCAACTTTGGGATATGTTTTCACTATTTGATGGGAAGTATGGGTGGTTCCAATATGAGCTCCTTTTGTTAAGTTTATAATATTCACCATAATTTGAAATGCGTTATCAAGTATTGATTGCGAAACTTCCTTTGAAACCTTATTATCCTTTTGATGCATGCTACATTCCACAATCCCTTCAACAACAAATGTTGCTGGAAATTCACCCTCTACTTTCAGATTACAAATATATTCCAATGAATCATCGTCCATTTTTTTGTAATCTATCTTCCAATTGGTATTCAGCTCCAAATCACCTTTTTTTGGATTTTCTTTTGGTCTTATAAATCTTACTTTTTCAATATATATTTTCGTACTAATACTTGCCACCATATTACTAACTCTATTGATATCACCCCTCATCATTATATATAAAATTTATTATTTTCTTCCAATTTTTATTATTATAATAATATAAATATTTAAAAAGTATTACTAAGTATCTAAAAAATAAAGGAAGTCCCACAAGGGACTTCCTTAATATTATATTTAATTAAAATTAATAAATTATATCATCTCATTAACTTTTTTGATTAATATCTTCATTATCTCCTTGTCGGATAAAAGACCTTCTGGTGCATTGATTACCTTTTTAAGCTCAATTGGAATACCATCCATCCTATAAGCTGTTCCTTCGCATTCGATACCTGCTATTGCAGGAGGGATTATGATATTTGCCAATTCAGATGTCGGAGTTTTATGCGGGTCGATGCATACTAAAGGAATCTTTGCCATGTGCTTAACTGCTTTTTGTGGGAAGTGAGCTCCTGGGTCTGATGCTATATTAAGCATCATGTCCCCATCCTCCCTCATCAATGAATCTGTAATACTTGTATCCCCGGGGTTGTATCTTGGATAACCTCTTGTGTAATCAACACACAGCGGATATCCGCTTATCCATGTGCATACCTGATTAAATCCATTCACATTGTAATGCCCCCTCATTGGAGTTAAAGTGAATTTTGTATGAGCATTTAAATCAATGACCAATTCAATTGCATTATCGATATTTCTATGTTTTCCTCTTGTATGGGTAATGCCCATGCCGAAGAAGAGCTCTCCAAATTGAGCATTTTTACAGACATCCACTGCTTCATAAATTGTTTCAGCAGGAATTCCTGCAACTTCATCAACATCAAGTTTAACGCCCTTCAATACTGCCCTCATGGCACTCACTAATTCATAGTCCTTATGGGGTTCCACCTGCAAGTGAATATCTGCTAATTTTGCAGTATCTGTTTTTCTTGGGTCAACGACGATTAAGGTTCTATCATTTCTTCCCCTTTCTCTGAAAAATCCCCTGGCAAATGTTGAATATCTACTCATATGTCTTGGGTGGGCATGCATGGGGTTTGAAGCCCAATATATTATTACATCTGCTCTGTTTTTAACTTCCCCCAATGTGCAAATAGGATATCCTACATCCTGCAACCCCCAAACACTTGGACCATGACAAACCTCTGCGGTATTACTTACAATGCCTCTGATTTTCTCTGCCAATTCCATCCCATACACATGAGCATGGCATTCTGTGGCTGAAAATCCATATATCAACGGTAGTTTTGATTCAACCAATAATCTTGCAGTTTCTTCTATTGCAGTTTCGTAATCTGTTTTTTTGAAATCCTCTTTTTTGTTTTCTCTTATTAAAGGAACAGTGTGCCTCACAGCACCTTCAAAATGCATGAATTTTGCATTCCCTATTCTGCAAGCGTTTTTAGTTCCAATAATATGTCCATCTTCAACCATAATTTCCAAATCATCGCACAATGTTCCACAGAAGGGGCATACGACATTTTTAACTATTTCCATGTAATCACCCAAATAATTAAAATAAAATTAAATATATTTATATATTAATTGGCAGGGTCCTTAAATGCTCCTTCAATCTGCTTAAATAATTGAATGGTTTTAAAGTGATTCTGTTCCATAGCACCACTTGGACATCCTGCCACACAGGTTCCACAACCTTTGCACAATGCTGAAATAACCTCTACAACAGATCTTCCATCTTTTTCTACTAATTTTGGAGCTCCATAAGGACATTGTTTTACACAGATGCCACATCCTCCACAAATGTCCTCATTTACCTCTGCAACTATTGGCTCAACATTGACCTCTCCCTTAGCCATTGGTATTGCAGCCCTTGATGCTGCTGCTGAACCTTGTGCAACCGATGCTGGAATATCCTTAGGTCCTTGACATGCACCTGCAAGATAAATACCATCTGTCGCTGTATCAACAGGTTTGAGTTTTGGGTGAGCTTCCATAAAGAACCCATCTGCTGATTTTGAAATACCCAGAACCTTCTGAACATCATCCATAGATGCTGTCGGCACCATACCCACTGAAAGAACAACCATATCATATTCTTTCTCAATTAGTTCTCCAAGTAAGGTTTCTTCTGCTCTTATAATCAGATTTTTAGTTTCTGGGTCTTCTATAATCTGTGCAGGTCTTCCCCTTATGAAGTTTATGCCGTACTGCCATGCGCTTCTTTCATAGAATTCTTCATATCCCTTAGAGAATGCCCTAATATCCATATAGTAAATATCTATCTTTGTATCGGGTTCGTGTTCTATTATCAATTGGGAGTTTTTCATAGCATACATACAGCAGACATTTGAACAGTATTTATTCCCCACTTTTGCATCTCTTGAACCAACACACTGAATAAAGGCTATTCTTTTTGGATGCTTCCCATCACTTAGCCTTACAACGTGCCCCATTGTTGGACCTGATGCATTTATCAGCCTTTCAAGTTCAAGCCCTGTAATTACATTATCATAAACCCCATAGCCATACTCCTCCTTAATCGATGGGTCGAATGGGTCATACCCTATTGCAGTAATTATGCTTCCCACCTCTTCCTCAATAATCTCGGGTTTTTGATTGTAGTCTATTGCATTAGGTCCGCAAACTGTGGAACATAATCCACATTCTATACAATGTTCTTTGTCAATTGTGTATTTTGCAGGAACAGCCTGTGGGAATGGTTTATATATTGCCTTTCTTGTTCCAAGCCCCATATCAAATTCATTTGGAACTTCAATTGGACATACCTCTGCACACTGACCGCATCCTGTACATTTTGTTTCATCAAGGTATCTTGGCTTTTTTAATATCTTGACCTTGAAGTTTCCAATGTATCCGCTTACTTCTTTAACCTCTGAATAGGAATAAAGTTTAACATTTGGATGCTTTGCAACATCTACCATTTTTGGAGCTAAAATACAGATAGAACAGTCGTTTGTTGGAAATGTTTTGTCCAGCTGTGCCATCCTTCCCCCAACAGATGGTGTTTTCTCAACCAATATTGTTTCAAATCCCATATCTCCCAAATCCAGTGCCGCCTGAATACCTGAAACACCACCACCAATTACCAGAGCTCTGTTTTTAACACCTACATTAATAAAGTCCAATGGTTCCAACAATCTTGCCTTTGCAACTCCCATTCTTACTAAATCTTTTGCCTTTTCCGTAGCCTTCTCTGGCTCATGCATATGCACCCAAGAATCATGTTCTCTTATATTTACAAACTCGAATAAGAAGGGATTTAATCCAGCTTCTTCAACACATCTCCTAAATGTTGGTTCGTGCATTCTTGGAGAACAAGCCGCAACAACAACCCTATTTAAATTATACTCTTTAATGTCCTTCTGTATGATTTCCTGCCCCGGGTCTGCACAGAAATATTTGTAATCTCTTGCAACAACAACATTTTTTAATGTTTTAGCAAACTCGGCAAGTTCTGGACAATTAACTACTCCGCCAATGTTAATTCCACAATGGCAGACATAAACACCAATTCTTGGTTCTTCCATAATATCACCATTATTTATATCAATATTATATTTTCTAATGACCTAATTTAAAAAAATCCCATCCTTGTCATATTTTATCGCAATTCTAAAACTTTCTTTTTCTCTGCCTCTGCACATGAGAGGCAAAGGAGACACATGACACAGTATCCTTTTAATGGGATTTTACCTTTACTTAATCTTAAAGTATCCATTGGACATACTTCAACACATTTTCCACATTTATCACATAAGTGTGGGCTGAATTCTATTCTGTTGTAGTCCTTTCCATTGTGGTTTATTGAGCCCATCTTCAAAGCACCAGTTGGACATGCCACAGTGCATGCTCCACAAACTATACACATTTTTATGGTTTTTGATTTTTTATCTGCAACTATGGCGTCAGTTGGACATACTTTTGCACATTTTTCCAATATATCGTAATCCTTCTCAATTATTACGAGACCTTCATCTGTAATTGGATGAGCAGATTCGTATTTTACATCAAGTGTTAAAGCATCCACTGGACAGATATTCACACACAAATTACATGCTGGACATGCCACTGGAGTTTCAATCACAAGGTTTTCGTTATCAACTTTAATCATATTGCCAGGACATATTTCAGCACATTTGATACATCCAATACATTTTTCAGTATCCACTTCGAATTTTAAGATTTCCTTCTTCCTCTTTTTAGGAATCTTTCCAGCGACAAATATTGCATTCCATGGACATGTCTGGGCACAAAGTGAGCAGTATATACATTTATTCTTATCCACAACTGCTTTACCGTCTTCCATAGTAATAGCATCTACTGGACATACTGGAACGCACACTTCACACCCAACACAGGCATCAGTAACTGCTATTGGGTCCTTTGGAATGTTTATTTCTTTTTTAGGTTTTTCTACCAGTCCTGGGATTGATATAATTTCAATCGGACATACTTCAACACATTTTTTACATAAAACACAGTGTCCCTTTGAGTATGGGAATGTATCATCTACTTTCTTTATCTTTGTTGGGCACACTTCTGCACATGCCCCACATTTTTTACATTTTGTTGGATTGTAGTTTATCTTATCATCCAATTCTGACAAAGCCCCTGTTGGACACACCTGCGTACACTGCATACACAAGGTGCATGTCTTAAAGGGGGCTATCTCTATGGCATCTGTTGGACAGACCGCCGCACATGCATTACACACTAAGCATGCATCCTCTTGAATCTTTATTCCTTCCAATGTATAACACCTTTTGAGTTTTTAATCTAACCAAAGTTTCACATAAATTAATCGTTAAATTATACTCTTATTGATTTAACCAGTTCATTTTCTTTATATACCTCCAATGAGAGATTACTAGCATTATTACCTATTACGTGGGTTGCACAGGATAAACAGGGGTCATAAGCCCTAATTACCATTTCCATGTAATTCAAAACCTGCGGGTTTGCATCATCTGGTGTTTTTAAGTATTTTTCAGCAACCTTTCTAACACCAATATCCATTGCAGGATTGTTTTGAACTGTCGCAACAATCAAGTTAGTATCTTTAATGATTCCTTTATCATCTGTTTTAAAGTGGTGTATTAAAGTCCCCCTTGGAGCTTCGACACATCCTACTCCTTCACCAATTACATCATCAGGTTCTGTCCTTATGTCTGTATCAACAATTTTATCATTCTCTAGAAGTTCTTTTGTTTTTTCAGCACTTGATAAGAGCTCTATCAATCTTGCATAATTAAACAATATTGGATAGTGGCATGGTTTTCCAAACTCATTAATAAATTCTTCATAGTATTTTTGTGCCAGTGGTGTTGCCATTTTATCCGAAACATTAAGTCTTGACAGTGTATTTACCCTATAAACCCCCTCTTCTTCCCCTTTATCCTTTAAGTATGGGAATTTCAAGTAGGAGTAGGGCCTAACTCCCTCGACAATATAATTTGTATATTCAGCAGGGTCAAATTCATATTCGGTTTTTCCTTTTGGATTAACTACTCTAATTTTTCCATCATAGAGCTCATGGGTTCCATCATTTACCATACCTGCATGGTAGGATTCAAAATACCCTATGTCCATTAAATCATTTTCTTTTATATTTTCAATTAGTTTTTTACCTATTTCGATGGATTTTTCAGACAATTCTATTGCCCTATCTGATAATTTTAATAATTCATCCCTTTCTTCTTCTTTCAATGGTTTTGACTGACCTCCAACAACTGCTGTGGCTGGGTGGATTGCCCTTCCTCCAACTGTTTTTACAATGGTTTGACCTATTTTTCTTAATTCTATCGCTTCTTTAACAACTTCGGGGTTTTCTTTTGCTATGCCCAATAAATTTCTTTTTAAAATATCCTCTGTTGTTGGAAACATTAAATCAGGAGCTCCAAGGGCATAAAAATGCAGTGCATGACTGTGAACTGTTGCCCCTTGGTGCATTAAATTTCTTAAAAGATTTGCTGTTTCAGGAATTTTTACTCCAAATACATTATCTACCGCCTTTGCACTTGCCAGGTGGTGAGACACTTGACATATTCCACAGATTCTTGGGGTATATGTTGGTGCATCTTCGATATATCTTCCTTCTAAAAATTTTTCAAAACCTCTAACCTCTACCACATGAAAATGAACTTTATCTAAATTTCCACCCTCATCAAAAGACACAGTTATCTTTCCATGCCCTTCGACCCTTGTAACTGGTTCAACTGATAACTTTACCATTTTATCACCATTATTTTAATATTGATATTTATTACTCATCCTTTAATTTAACAGGAATCAAAGCACTCGGAAGCGTAAATTTATAAAAACATCCTATTTTGTCGTCTATTGATTTTGGAAGTATTGTAGGGTCCACTTCTTTATCTTTATCAATCCCATAATCAGAACACAACGCAGAAATCATTTTTGCCCCTTGGTCTATAACAGCACCTGTTGGTCCATAACATCCAGAGCATGGAACCCCTGCACTAGGACATTTTGCACCACAGGTCGCTCTTGTTGCAGGCCCCATACATAGATATCCCTGTTCTAACAGGCATTTTTCTGGGTCTGGCGTTCCTTTGAACTTTCTTTTTAGGGTTGTAATTGAAACTCCATCTTCACTCTTTTTCCTTGAACATTCTTCACAGAGGTTATTCTTTGGCAGTTCAGGAGTTTTTCCTTCCAATAATGCAGTCAATACTTTTGCTATGAGCTCAGGTTCTGGCGGACATCCTGGTATAATATAATCTACATCTATAACATCGGATAACGGTTTAACTCTTGAAGTTAATTCAGGAACTTCTTCGTCTGGGATAATGCCTTTTTCATTTTCTGTCGTTAATGTTGTTTTATAGACCTTGTCTAATATCTCTTCATTTGAATATAAGTTCTCCAATCCTGGAACACCGCCGAATCCTGCACAGCTACCAAATGCTACGACTATTTTTGCTTTTTCCCTCATTTCTTTTGCTATTTCTTCGTTTTCTTTATTTCTTATTCCCCCTTCAATCAATGCAATATCCACATTATCAGGAATTTCCTTAACATCCATTAGAACAGGGCAGTGGACGAGCTCAACTTTATCCAATATATTTAGGAGCTCTTCATGTAAATCTAACAAGCTTATATGACATCCAGAACAACAGCACAGCCATGTCGTTGCTATTTTTACCATCTAATCACCATTTATCCATTATATATCTATTTTAATATTATTCTCCTAATTTTTCTTTTAATTTCAAAGGTCCTAATGATTTTACAGTATTATATACTTCAATCATTGTTTTTTGGAATTTCTCACCTTCTGATGCTGAAATCCATTCAAATCTAAACCTTTCTTTTTCAATGCCAAATTCTGGAAGTAACTCCTCTAAAAACATGGCTCTTCTTTGCCATTTGTAGTTTCCAGAATCATAATGGCAATCTGCCAAGTGGCAACCTCCAACAAAAACGCCGTCTGCTCCTTCACTAAATGCTTTTAAAATTAGAGATGGTTCTATTCTTCCAGAGCACATAACTCTGATTATTCTAATGCTTGGAGGATATTGCATCCTACCTACTCCTGCTGTATCTGCTCCACCATAGGTGCACCAGTTACAACAAAACCCTACTATTTTTGGTTCCCAGTCTGACATTTCATCACCTATTAAAAATATTGATATGTTTATTGCACAATCTAATACTGACTTTAAAGTTTGTGATATATATAATAATATATTTAAAATCAAATAGTAAAATTTATATAGCCATTTAAAATTATTTAAATTATTTAAGTTTATTTAACATTTTTTTAATAATTCTTTACAAAAAAAGAATATTTGATATTATTTTTATTTAATTAGTATTATTAAAATCATATAAACTCGGATTTTTGTTTTAACATATATATCTTTCTATTTTGAACAAATAACCGTATTTTAAATATATTATGATTAATAATAGATATATTAGTTTTTTAAATATCAATTAACTAATTAAATAATATATTAACTATTTTAATATCAGATATGTGGTGATTCCATGGGGAAAATTGTGGAAATAAATCCGACAACAAGGCATGAAGGCCATACAAAACTAGTTTTAAAAATTGATGATGAAGGAATTGTAGAAAAAGGAGCCTATTTAAGTGTAACGCCAGTAAGGGGTTTTGAAAAATTTTTAGTAGGAAAACCAGCGGAATTCGCACCGCTTGCTGTGATGAGATTTTGTGGAATCTGTCAAGCTGCACATGGGATTTCATCAGTTGAGGCAATTGAAGATGCATGCAACATAACTCCTCCAAAAGATGGATTATTATTAAGAGAATTGCTCGGAATTGGAAATAAATTGCACTCTCACCCACTGCACCAATTCTTAATCTCTCCTGATTTTGTGCCTGAAAAGGATAAAGTTGAGTTCATCAAGAGAGTCCAGGCAATGAGAAAAATAGGGCAATATATCTGCGATGTTGTAGGGGGAGAAGCAATACATCCACCAAATATAATGATTGGAGGGATGGCAAAGAATATCACAGAAAGTGTTAAATCAAAAATATACTACAAATGCAAAGAATATGAAAAACTTGCGAAGGAACAGATAGATTATTTAATTCCGATATTTGAAAATAAAACATTAGTTGATGGAACTGAGCTCCCGGAAAAACTCGGATACCACGATTTTGGATATATAGCTACCCATCCAACCTATGGAGATAGAACAAAGATTGACCAAGATAATGTCGTAGAATATGCCCCATTTGATGTCTATGATAAGGATGTGGCAATTCAGGCATCAACAACAATTCCTACTTTAAATGGAAGATTGGCAGAGGTTGGACCCAGAGCGAGATTCAATAAATTCTTTGATTTTAAGGAAAAGGGAGCCATGGCGATACATGTAGCTAGGGCTTATGAAATGATTGTCCATGTTAAGAGAGCATTAGAAATTATTGATGAATTAAATGTAAATGGAAAAACCCTAGCGGATGAACCGATAACCGGAGATGGTGAAAAAGTAGGATTGGGTGTTCATGAAGCAGCAAGAGGGCACAACACTCATCAAGCTTCAATTGATAAAAACGGAAGAATAACATATTATAATGCAATTGTCGCTACAACATGGAACATTCCGTTGATTGGTAAAGCAATTGAAGGAAGTCATTATAAATTTGCAGAACACGTTGTTAGGGCTTATGACCCGTGTGTTTCCTGTGCAACTCACATGATTGTTAAAGATTACGATAATAAAACAGTTGATGAAAAATTCATTCAGTAGATAAAAAATGAATAACTAACAAAAATAAAAATAATTAAAAATTCAAAAATATTAATTAAGGTGGAATATGCCCAATTATCTAAATAAAGAAGTTTTAGTTCTTGGATGTGGAAATATATTATTTGGAGACGATGGATTTGGATATACCGTAATAAATGAATTAAATAAAATGAAGGAAAAAAATCCAATCTTGAATTCCAATAAAATAGAGATAATTGATGCGGGGACTGGTGCATCTCACTTTATATTGTCTTTAATTGATGAAAATACACCAATAAAGAAGATTGTAATAATAGATGCAATAGAATATGGCTTGAAAGCTGGGGAATTAATAAAACTACGCCCTAAGGATTTACCGAATATAGAGAAATACCAAGTAGATGCCCACGATATGCCACTTGCAGGAATGTTAAATGAACTTAATGAAAAATACAAAATTGATGTTGTAGTTATTGGATGTCAAATAAAGAATATGACTGCACCAGATATATGTCTTGAATTATCAGAAGAAGTTAAAAAATCGGTCAATGGCGCAGTAAATATGGTTTTGGACGAATTATAATATGCATTGAATATATATAATTGAGGTGAAAAAATGGTCAGGGTGGCACATATTCACATGAGCGGGTGCACTGGATGTTTAATATCCTTAACCGATACTTATGAAAAGCTTTTGAATATATTGGAGAATATAGATTTAGTTTATTCATTGACATTGATGGATGAAAAAACCGAAATAAAAGAAACTGATGATAAAATATTGATTGAAAGAAATATTCCAGACAACATAGATATTGCACTTGTGGAAGGCGGAGTTTGTTTAGATGACAAACACCCTATGAAAGATATTCTTGAAACTAGAGAAAAATCAAAAATCGTGGTTGCATTGGGAGCATGTGCATCAACTGGGGGTGTTCTGAGGTATTGTAGGGGAGGGCAGATGTCAAAACCAACACATGCATCATATACTGCAATTGGAGATGTAATAAAAGTTGATTTGGCAATTCCCGGATGCCCGCCATCACCAGAATTAATAGTTAATGTAATTACAGCAGCATTAAATGGAGACATGGATTATTTGGAACCATTTGCAGAATTTGCTAAAAAAACAGAATACTGCGGATGTGATTTGATATACAATGTTATAAACAAATCCCTTTGCATGGGATGTGGAACATGTGCGTCTGCATGTCCTTTAAGAGTAATTAGTATGATAGATGGAAAACCAAACATAAGGAGCGAATTATGTATAAAATGCGGTGCATGTTCATTCCAGTGCCCAAGAATTAGGCTTCCAGAACAGGTTAAGGAGTTAGAGGAATAAATAATAAAATCCTAGGGGTGATTAAATGGATGCTTTTGGAAAATATAAAACAGTAATATCTGCAAGAGCAGCAGATAAAAAAATATTGAAAAAATCCCAAGATGGAGGGATTGTATCTGCTGCATATATCTATGGATTGGAGAACAACCTTTTAGATGGTGTAATAGTAGCAGATAAAGAAGATGAGTTTAAGGCAGTTCCTAAGGTTGCCACAACACCAGAAGAGGTTTTAAATGCAGCAGGAACAAAATATACCGTATGTTCAAACCTGAGTGTTTTGAAAAATGCTATCAGAGAATATGGCTGTGAAAAACTTGGAGTTGTAGGAACTCCTTGTCAGGTAATAGCTACAAGAAAAGCCATAAAATATCCAGTAGGATTTAGACACATGCCTGATAAAATTGCATTGATTGTAGGAATCTTCTGTATGGAAAACTTCCCATACAATGGTATGAAAACCATAGTTGAAGAACACTGCGGTGTGAAAATAGAAGATGTTGCTAAATTGGACATTGGAAAAGGTAAATTCTGGGTATATACGAAATGGGGAGAAACAAAATCCATCAAGTTAAAAGAAACCCATCCTTATGAACAAATAGCATGTCATGTATGCACCGACTATACAGCAGAATTGGCTGATATTTCAACAGGTTCAGTAGGTAGCCCTGATGGTTGGAGCTCTGTATTTGTAAGGACTGCAAAAGGAGAAGAATTTATTAATAAAATGATTGATGAAGGATACTTAGAAACCAAACCAATAGATGAAGGTAAATTTGGTTTAGGAATACTTGAAAAACTTGCATTACTTAAAAAAGATAAAAACGCAAAAGAAATCGAGCATAGGAAGGAAATAGGATTACCTGTTCCTTATTAAATAAATATAGTTCATTAATTTAGGTTCCAACCGACACGAGCGATAGCGAGTGGAGGTTGGATTTCCGAATGAAATGAGGAAATCGTATAAATCCACAAAGTGGATTTTGAGATTTTGGGTAGCATCCTTTTTTAAAGGATGCATGCAAAGGAAATAGAACATAGGAAGGAAATAGGATTACCTGTTCCTTATTAACTATTTTTATTCTTTGAAAAAATAGCTAACCTTCATTTCGTTCAGTGATTAAATCTAAAAATCCCCTTCCTATTAAATGAGATATTCTTAAACATTCTGGAATTTTGCTTTTTAATCTTGTTTTTTTAATTATTAAATTAAGGAGCTCCCTCTTAATACCGACATATTGAACATATATTCCTTCAATATTTTCAGGCTCTGGAAATGATTTTAAAAGAGAGATTCTTTCTTCATAATCATCAAAATGTTTTTTTAACGCATCCATCATTTTTTGACGGTTTGGCATCCTATCTATAACTGCAACCACGGGAATCCCTGTTTTCTCATTTACTTCATAGAGATTTGTTATATTAAACCCCCCAAATGTAACGCCGTCCAAAAATATAACATTTATTTTTGTTTTATGTTTCCCCATGACCATTTCAATAATCTTTTCCGTTGAGTCCATTCCATCCCGTTTTATCCTCTTAAAATAAATGCCGTCTATTATTCTATTTCCTCGGCAGTATGTTCCTATTAATATTGCCTCTTTATCATTTTTATCAAATGGTGCATCATCTATTCCGATAACGCCAATTTCATCTTTAATATTCATTATACCACAAATATTACTTTTTTATTTTTTAGCTCTATTTTTAATTATCTTCTTTTAGACAGCAGATAATAAATTATAGCCCCGATTATGCCCAAAAACCAAACAACCAACAGCCATAGAATTTTTTCAAGAGTGTCCAAATCATCCCTTTTAAGTATATCTATAACAACCAATATAAATACTACAATTCTTATTATACCCCACAATCCAAAAAACATGAAACCAAAAAAAGGGAGCTCCGTTATTCCAAAACCATTTCCCATCATATTCATTGGGGAAAACCACATATTATTTCACCTTAAAAAATTAAATTTAAGATTAAAATATAATAAAATATATAATAAAAATTTATTCAATAATCACATTTTTTTCGATTTCGCATCCTAAGGAATTACTTATAAGACATTTTTTAGAGCTCTCCAATATTAGCTCTTTTAATTCACTCCCATTTGAATTACCATTAATTTTAGCATGGATATTTAATATTATCTTCTCAATACATCCCTTTTCAAAGTTCTTTTTAACCATTGCATTAACTTTAATATTTCCAATTATTCCCTTTTCAGCAAGAGCTCTCCCAACTGCAATAGAGACACAACCACAAAGTCCAGATAAAAACAAATCCATAGGAGATATTGAATCCTTTGTAGCTCCTTTGCCCCCCTTTGAATTTATTTTTAGCCCTTTAACATTTATGGAAGTTTCAAAATCCTTTATGAAAGTTGCGGATATTTCGCAGTCATTGCTTTTAGATACGATTATATCCACAATCTTTTTTATAAATTCCTCCCTTTCATTTTTTGGAATATTCATTAAATGTTTTTCCATAACCTTAGGTATCATTTCAGGCATCATCTTTGGCATCATAGTTTCGCACATTTCAGAGCTCATCATAGTTTGCATCATTTCCTTCATCATCTCTGGATTCATATCACCACCCTTTTATTTTATTTTAAAATATTCAAATTAATGCCCTTTAAATGGATATCCATGATATGTTGCTATTGCGGTTTTTACAAGAGTAATTGCCCATAATCCAAATAACAGCCAGTATAATCCAAAACCAACATAGTCAATTATATTATACTGGAATATTCCATAAATCATATGGCTGGATGCCACATAAGCACCAAGAGGGAATATAAATGCCCACCAAGGCATACCATAAGGCAATTTTAGATTTTTAATATAGTATATTGTCATTATTATTGCCATCACAGCCCACCATAATCCAAAGCCCCAGAATAAGAATGAAAATATATAAAACGGCTCTTTTACAGATACAAATGGTGAGTTATTCACTAAATTGAGTAATGCTATAATCCCAGCACCAATTGGTCCCAAATTAATCCATATTGTTGGTGCTAATGCGGAAGGTAATGGATTGTGTAGTATGAACCTATACATTACAACAGCAAGTAAAGCCAAATAAGCAAATATTCCTGCCCCTAATCCATAGTAATTTACTAAAACCACCAATTCATGAATTAATCCTGTGGTATGTGGCATTATTAAACTTCCTGCAATAGCCATAACCAATAAACCCACTGGTGGAATATACCAGCCTGGATTTACATGGTCCAACTTTATATGCTCTGATTTGAACATGTAAAATGTCACAACTGTGCTGAATATTATCATCCCTATTACGCCGATTCCCCAAAATATTTCTCCAATAAACATATTATGCCCGATACTTATGAAATCAGACGCTAACACGAGCATTGCCACGGCAACTGTTGGATAGAATGAACTTAATATTGGATGCTTCAAGTCAGCAAAGGCATTTTTAGGATACATTATCCATCTTAAAGTCCAAGGTATTATAAATGCAAAGAACATTAATATATTAAAATAAAACAATATTATGGCAATATTGTTTAATGCTGGAATATACGACGAATACATCATGCTAGATATTGCTAAAATACCCGTTCCCATTACCGCTGCAAACCACGATGGTATGAAATTTTTAATAATATCACATTTTGATTCACATGCCTCTAGCACATTCTCACCTATTTTTACCCATATGTGTATAGTCCTAATGTCATTGTATTTAAACCTTCCGATTAATCGATATATTTTAATGTTTTTTAAATATATTTGGATATTATGATATACATTAAAAAAATAAAAAATAAATAAAAATTAAAGTAGGTTATGTCTTCGTTTTATGCCGTCGTATAAATCTATTACATTTCCATTTAAAAAGGCAGACATTGTATATATCACTCCCGGCGGTAGGATATTTGTGGCAGTCCCTCTTTTAACAAAATACAAATTATCAAAACTTAGTAATCCACCGAATATTAATCCTGCTAATTTTGGGAGCTCCTTTAATTCCTCAAAAGTTATGACTACAACAGGGTCATCTGTGTCAACGCCGGAATATCCAACACCATGAATCTTTTTTGGATTATCTGATATGCTGGAACCCACATCAAAGCCGTATTTCTTCCCAATATCTTCAACAAACAATGCCATTTCATTTACGATATCCTCTCCCCCATAGGTGTCAAAGGAAACTATTAAAGCGTCGCCGTATTCAGAACCTGCTTTTGCAACTGCATAGGAGACGCCTTCTCCTGCATCCTCGGGGCATTGGGAAATTCCATTTAAATCCTCAAAACCTTCTGCATGTTTTTTTAGTAAGTTTATAATGCTTTTATTGGTTTCTTCGATTAAATTTTCAGGGACAAAGGATGTAATTACTATATCATCCCCTGTGATATTTGAAAGTGCCGATTTTACACCTGGGGGCGTAATTAATGGCAGTTCTCTGCTTATTTTCTCATTTACAATATGATTTGTTTCCACATCATTTGATGATATATCTATACTTATCGAAGTGATGTATTTTTCCATGTTATCATCGCATTTATTTTTAGAATTTTATAAAATAAAGTCATCGTTGCGTAGCAAGCGACCTAAAACCTACGGTTTTAAGTTTTACTCATTTCATTCGTAAATGCAACGAAATCACTTTGTGATTTCGTCTAATTCCATTAGTTCTGTATCTTCGTGAGAGTAGGGAGGAGAACAACAGCATAATATCTTTAAAGGTATATTATTTATATTTTCAATTTGGTGAGGAGCTCCCGGAGGGATACATATTGTGTCTCCTTTTTTAACCTCAAATTTATTGTCGCTTATAGTCATCATCCCCTTACCTTCCACAATGTAATATATCTCTTCGGATTTATGATGCTTATGCAATAAGGTTTTAGCCCCCACTGGAACGGTTGCTTCCGCTAGACTCTGTTTCTCATTTCCATGAACCATCGGGTGCATTAACTCTCGAATTATTGAGCTGTCTTTGGTAATGTATGGATTAATCCCAGCATATTCAGTTTTTATTATTTTCATATTGCACCAATTCCTTATATTTTTGATGTTATTATATTATTTATGAAAAATGAAATTTAAAAATCTTTCTTTCGAGTGGTGTAGTTGGCAGTAGTTATAGCCATACGCTTACATAAACTTAAACGAATTCCACCATATTTCTACATACTCCCAGTTTCATGGTTGTTTTTTTATAGTTTTCCATCCACTCCCTTTTAAATCTATTTAACACATAGCTATCGTAAATATATTCTACATCAGTTTTTGCATCCATCAGTATAAGTCCCTCTGCTGGTGCTGGTGCTACACCCTCTTTATGATTTTCACATAGGAGCTCATCTATCCAACCCACAGGTTTGTTCTCTTTTCCCACCTCAGATAGTGTAGTAATTATTTTTCTTACCATATTCCACAGGAAACTTTTGCCGATAACATCAATTGTAATGTAGTATGGATTTTCATCAATTTTTATATCATATATTGTCCTAATTGGGCTTTTTTCCTTTGTTCTATCTCTTTTAGATAGATTATGGAATGAATGCGTTCCTATGAGTTTTTTTGAAGCCTCCTTCATTAAATCAATATTATATTCATCATCATATGGTATATTAGGTAATATATATCTGTAATGTCTATATTTTACCTCAGGAATGCCATTTATTTTATTATATCCTAAAATCCAAATCCCTTTATTTTTTAATTTTGAATAAATATATGATAATATCGGCTCTTGGTTTAATTCCACCACTATAAAATTTCCAATTGCAGAAACTCCTTTATCAGTCCTCCCACCATAAAAAATTATTTTGTCATTTGCTAAATAATTACATTCTCTTAAAGCATCCATTATTTTATCACAAACTGTTTCTTTGTGGGGTTGAGATTGGAATCCATAATTATACTCATCATATGCTACTTTTAAGATATACATAATATCACAATAATAATATACTCATATAATTGCATAATATATAATATTATAATTTGGAAGAGATATTTTTAAATCAAAATTAAAATAGATGTGAAATATACAATATATATTATATTTCTTAATTTGATATAAAAAAGTGATAGTATGAAAACTCTAATTATAGACCCCAAAATATCTGGAATATCTGGTGATATGTTTATATCTGCACTTATTGATTTAACCGATGATATTGATTTATTAGGGGAGCTCACCTCCACCATCAACAATTTGAAAAACTGCAAAAAATTTGAAGTAGATATTAAGGAAGAAAAAATAAACGGTATAGTGGTAAAAAAGCTTTATATGAATATAATTGAAGATAGATTCCACCGCCCAGAAGATTTAAAAGATGCGATTAAGGAAGTTTCTAATAATTTAAATTTATCTGAAAAAGCAAATAATATAATCTGTAATATCATAGACGATTTAATATATGCCGAAAAAAAGCTCCATAAAACCGACTTCCACCTTCACGAAGTGGCATCCCTTGATACAGTTTTTGATGTTGTTGGAAGCGTAATGCTTCTTGAAAAAAACGGATTTTTGGACGGAAAAATATACTCCACGCCCCCAGTTCTTGGCGGTGGATATGTGAGTATGGAACACGGTATTTTATCAGTTCCAGCTCCTGCTACCCTTGAAATATTATGCAAACATGGTATAAAATACTCCAATCCACCTTATGCCACCAAATTTGAACATACCACACCAACGGGCATTGCCATACTTTCCAATGTAGTTGATGAAATTGTGGATAACTTTCCCCCTATGACACCCATAAAAGTTGGATATGGCGGAGGCTCAAAGATATTAAAAGAAGTTCCAAATATTTTAAGAGTTATTGAAGGAAAAATAAATAAAAACATAGAAAAAAACATGGTTGTGCTTGAAACTAATGTGGATGATGTTTCTGGGGAGATTATAGGAAATCTTTTTGAAAAACTACTAAATGAAGGGGCAAAAGAAGTATTTGTTGTAAATGGTATCGGAAAGAAAAACCGACCCACCAATATTATTTCTGTAATCACAAATTATGCAAAATCTGAAAAACTTGCAAAAATGCTTATGGAAGAAACTGGAACATTAGGAGTAAGAATAAAAGAAATAGATAGAATAAAGGCAGAACGAATTGAAAAAACCTATTTTATTAATATAAATGGTAAAGAATTTAAATTTAATGTGAAAATATCATCTATTGACGATAAAATAATAAATATGAAACCAGAATATGAAGACGCCAAAAAAATAGCAGAGGAGTTAAAAATACCCCTTAGAAAGGTTTTAAAGATGTTGGATAATGAAATCACCTGTGTAGCAGGTGAGCAACGAAATCATGAAGTGATTTCGTCTAATTTACGAGCGAAGTGAGTAAATAAACAAATCATGAGGATTTGTCAGCTACCAACGACTAAAGTCGTTGGCTTGCCCTTCCAACTCCCTCAATAATAAGGGCGGAGGACATTAGGCTGGCTGACGGACAGCCCAGTATTATTCACCAATAATGCCCTTCCAACCGTATCCACTCTACCGAGCTTCGTGCCTTAGGGCTTATTACAATTTATAGTTTATACAACATATAAATTTTTCGGCTCCTCCAACGGCTAAAACCGTTGGCTTCCTGCCGAAGGAGTCGTGAAATTTCCAAATCACCACACCTTTAAATCAATGCCTTCAATATATACTCTGTTTCCTTCAACTTCAACAACTACTCCTGAATGAACCTTTTGCATCATGCAGTGATTTGGTATAAACTTAACAGTATGCCCGACTTCGGGAACCTTTCCAATAACTATGCCTTCAAATGCCACAACCATGGCAAGACCTACATTTATATATTCTTTTTCTTCCCCTGTGATTCTATGGCATGGTCCTTCAATATGGACAATATATAACCCATGATTTTCATCAATTATTTTAGCAAAATGTGGTATTGGACAGCCCAATGGTCTGTATTGGATATAATCTCCAATTTTTAAAGGTCTTTTATCCGTAATCATTAAAGTTTCCCTGCATGAATGTTCATTAGGTAGCGGGTCCAACAGAAAATCTGCTTCATATCCATCAATTACCCCAACTAGTTTTTTATCTTTTTCATTTTCTTCCTTTTCTTCTTTTTCCACTTTTGATTTTACCTCTTTTTTATGCTCAACATCCTTTAATAATTCTTTTAACTCCTTCATATTTTCCTTAAAATCTTCCCTAAATAAAAATGGGCATTTATCTGGTGAAGTTTCACCATTTAAAAGTTCCTCTGCAAAAATATCACATCGTTTATAACCGCATGCTTTGCAGTTGTATCCGGGAAGCAATTTTATTATTTTATTTAATTTATTTACATCCATATTATTCCCCTGTGTATTTTGTAAATCCATCGATTCTTCTTAAAACTCCTCTGTGGTATTTCTTTGAAACTCTTGTTTCTCCAACACAAAGGGTGCAAATACATAATGGGGCATTGTGCCTTAATTCCTCATCTTCTAAACTTGTCAGTGGTTTTGTTTCAGCTATTTCATCAGCCAATTCTCCGCAACCCTGACCGCTTAATCCATTTACATCGTAAATTCTACAATTGGGATTCATCTCCAAAATTCTTTCCCTAAATACTTCCCTTTCTGCCTGAGAGATTATATCTCCTTTTGTAATTGCCACAACATCGGCACTTGTCAAAAATGGACCAACCTTTCTTGGTGTATTTGGACCAGATGTTGCATCTATCACACAGATTCCAAGGCTGTTTTTTGTATATGGGGCACACCTATGGCACAACCCTGCGGTTTCAATTATGAGTATGTCAATATCTTCATCTTGATTTTTTGCCCATTCAACCATTTCTTCCATATTATATATTGCAAAATGGTCTGGACACATATCCTTACTAAGACCTATAAGGGTGGGGATGCCTAATTTACCATACCTTACATCGTCATCCGTATAAAGACAGTCAATTTTAACAACCGCTGGTTTATGTCCTGCATTCATAAGATTTTTAATTGTATGTATTAATACGGAAGTTTTTCCTGCTCCCGGTGTTCCCGCCACTATGCTTATTTTTATATCTTTTTTATTTGTTTTATCTATTTTATTTAAATTATCCATTATTTCACCTTATACTGTAAATTCTATATCTTCCAATGCCAATCTCTCGCCATGCCTTATTTTTTCTCTCATTGACAGCATCCAGTTGTCTATGTCATTTAATTTCTTTGAAACTTCTTTTTCTTCCTCGGTAGTTTCAATAATTTCAGACATCCCGCCGTTTTTCATTACAACCCTTCTATCTGTCATAAGTGCTAAAACTGGGTCATGGGTAATTACCATCACAATTTTTCCATAACCTGCAAGGAGCTCCAAAGCCTCATGCTTCTTAATCCCTGCGTTTTCTATCTCATCGATTAATACAATAGGAGAATCACTTATAACTGCCACATCTGCAACCATTAAACTTCTTGACTGCCCACCGCTTAAAATCGTTAAGTTATAGTCCTTTTTAATCGGTTCTCCTGTTAATTTATTTGCTAAATTTATTATTTCATCTACTATTCCTTCTTTTTCTATGCCTCTACTTTTTGCGTGCATCAATAGGAACTCTTCAACAGTCATGTCTGCTAAAAAGTTCATGTTTTGGGATAATTGAGCTATCCTTCTTTTTCTTGGGTCTCTTCTCATATCAACTGGTGGAACTTCCCCATTTATCAATATTTTTCTTCTTGAAAGGGTATCCCCCTGTGCTAACTGCTCAATATCGCTTATTAAATTTGATTTTCCACTACCTGTTGGACCTACAACACCAAATATTTCTCCTTTTTTTACAGTTAATTCCCTAACAGCCTCTGGCTCTCCAAATTTGTTGTATCCGCCAATTATCGTAATTTCATTTATATCCATAGTATCACATATTTTTATATAATTATATTTCATCTATTTATTTAATTATTATTTGTTGGTTAATTATTATTACCATTGCCAATTACCAATTACCAATTATTCACTGTATTTTTCCAAAAGTATCTCCCCTTAATCCTCTTCTGAGTGTTTCAAGGGATATTACTTCATCGTAAGCTATATTTCCTAAATTAACATCATTTCCAACTTTTAATATAAATTCAACCTGCTGATTCTTATTTGGTGCTTCAAATATGATTTTTTCAACTGGGACATTATTAATTAGGGTTTCAAATTCAGACACCTTTACATTTCCTTCTTTATCGAATAATCCGATGGATTTTCCGCTTTCCCTACCTTCGATAATTACATAATCTGCTCCTGCTTTTAAGTCCTCATTTATTAGATTTATTCTATCCATTATGCTCAATTCCTTGTCCTTTTCTATACTCTTTTTTCCAACTTCTGTTAAAACGATAAATCCTTCATCCTTTGCCTTTTTTATGGCATTTTTTCTATCTTCCAAACTTAAATCCATTGAACCATTAGATATTTCCACAGCTTCAAAACCGAGCTCCTTACATTCATTTAAATATTCATCAAATATTCCTCTTGAAAAACAAACCTCAAATAAAGTTCCGCCGGGATATACTTTTATTCCGTATTCTTTGTAATTTCCTATCTTTTCTTTTACAATGTCCCTATCCTGAACTGCACTTGTTCCCCAGCCAAATTTAATAAAGGTTATGTATTTTCCGCAAACTTTCAAATAATCTTTTACAAAATCAGGGGAGAGCCCCTTGTCCAAAACCATTGTAATGCCCTTTTCTCTTTCAATATCTAAAAAACCAAATGCATTCATATTATCGCCTTTTTATTTTAACTTTTTATCTTATTATTTTCATTTATATTCTTTTTATCTTATAAGAAAATTTTGATATTAAATATATATTAAAGTATAATTTTTAGTTATTATAGGATTAATATTTTATATATTTTTTGATTTGATTTTTACTATGATAACAATATAGACACACATATGATAAAAAGGAATGGTATAAAAAAGGAAGAGTAGATATTCATTTGATTTTTCTCCACAAACTAAAACAATTTGATTTCAAAAAAACAATTTTAAAGTTATGTGTATTTTCTCCGTTGGCAATAGGTTTTTATTTATATTTGATATATATTATAAACAAAATAATAATTTAAAATAATAATTTAAAAGCCCAATTAAATGTATTAAACTATGTTAAACATACATTAGATGATTAAATATCGGGGGCGGTAATTTGACCATATTTCTCTTTAAAAGAAAACCTGAAAAAGAAGTTATAAATCTATTAAAAACTCATGTTTCCCTATCTATTGATAGTATTAAATTATTGGATGAATATATTGATGATAAGAGCGATAATAAATTACGTGAAATTGTAAAACTTGAAAAAGAAGGGGATGAAATAAGAAAAAGAGTAATATTAAATCTCTATGAAGCATTTTTGCCCAGCATGAAGAAAGAATTAAATTATTCAATTGAAATTCTTGATGAAGTCCTTGATAGTATTAAGCACGGAGCTCTGATATATGATTTGATGACTTTTGATTTAGATGAAACTATCAAGGAAAAGTGCAAATTAATATTAAATATATCCTTAAACATGCTAAACTCAATGGATAATTTAATAGATGTGTTTGAAAACGGGGGTGATTTTAAAAAACATATAAAAGACATAAAAGCAGGAGAAGAAGAAATTGATGATATTCATCATGAAATTTATAGATATATGGTGAATATGGAAATAAACTCCTTTTGGGAAGGGAAACTTATGAGTGATTTTGTAGATAGGATAACTGAGATAAGCGATTATATCGAAAATGTGGCTGATGAATTTCAAATAATATATCTAAGTTATCGGTGATTAACATACTGGAATCAATAGCTCTATTAAGTGGGATATACATTGCATTCGTAATTGGGGCAAATGACACAGCAAATGCTCTTGGCACATCAGTTGGAGCAAATTTAATGAGCTATAAAAAATTAGTGTTAATATTTGGAGTATTTGTGTTATTGGGATGTTTAAATGCTCACAATGTGGGGCATACAGTGAGCTCCATAGTATCGGGAAATATTGTTCCTTCATTGGTTATTGCAGGGTTAATTATCACAGTAATTACCTACAAAAAAATACCAATATCTACCCACCAAGTAATTGTATGTGCATTGGTTGGATTGAACATGAGCTCCGCAAACATGGAGTTATTTATGAAAATTATTGGAAGTTGGATAACTTCACCAGTATTAACTGCATTAATTTCCTTTATACTTTATAAATTGTTTGAACACTCAAACATACCTATCTTAAAAAGAGTAGAATTATTAAAATATGGATTAATATTAAGTGGGGGGCTTATAGCATATAATTTAGGTTCAAATGACCTTCCCACAGCCCTTGGTGCAATATCGGATAATACATATGTTTTTTTTATGGGGGGAATTGCCCTTATAATCGGAGCTCTGTTGTTTGGGAAGGGAGTTTCTGAAACTGTTGGTATGAATCTTGTTAAATTAAGTCCACTGGCGGCATTTGTGGCACAGTTATCCGCAGGAATAAGCGTTTTTGTATTTACGCAGTTTGGAATGCCAGTTTCCACAACTCAGGCAATAATCGGCGGTGTTGTGGGAGTTGGATTAACAAAGGGTATCAAAACAGTTAAATGGAAAACATTGTCAAATATTGTATTAGGGTGGGTTTCTGCCCCAAGTTTTGCATTGATTGTTGGTTATTTGATTGAAATATTAAAATAGATAAAAATAGAATGCATCTTTTATATTTTATTTTTATTATTCCTTTATTTTCATTTAATTATTATCGAGGTTGTCGAAAAATATTAAATTATCAATAACATATAATACATGTTATGAAGGGGAATATAAAAAAGAAAATAGAAAAGAAAAAGACCAATCCTAAGACAAAAGGATACTGGAGAATATACGACCTTAGATATAAGAAATACGACCTAAGAACTACTTATACGTTGATTTTATCCATTACAAACATGCTGAATCGTCCTTCTACCGAAGGACGAAAGGTTGGTAGGGTATCTGCCCTACCCTATAATGAATATGTGGTAGTTCTAATATTAAAACATATCTACAAACTAAGTTTAAGGGATTTAGAGACACTCTCAAATACATTACATAACAAACATATTGACCATTCCACATACGGTAAAGCATTTAAACGGATGGATAATGAGTTTCTATCCAATTTACTCACTTTTACATATACGATTATAGATAATCTACTAACTCAGCCCTCCAACAAACTATATATGGCAGACTCAACAGGAGTTTCCATAAATAGGTTATACTATGAGTGCATTCACGGAGGGAAACGTACTAAACGATTGGTGCATGATAAATTGCATGTTCTAGCATCATACTATCCAGAACAAGGATATATTCCAATAATCTCCGCCCGTTGGGGCGGAGGTTATAGTTCCGATAGTGCCAACCTATTGGAAATGGTTAAACAGATTGATTTTTTAGATAATGAATATCTACTGGCTGATGGAGGATATGATTGCTGTGAATTGTTTTAATATTTACTACAACACAATATCACTCCAATAGTTAAAACAAAAGAATTCAAGTGGAAGTATCATATTAGCAAAGTTAGAAAAACCATTAAGAGCATGTTTAACAAGGATTGGTATCGCCTTCGGGGGATAGTAGAATCCATATTTGGAGGGCTGGAGACTAAAAACAGGTTAAAATTAGATGACAGGTTGGCGGATAGCAGAGATGTAAAAGCACTATTGCTACTGCGATAGTGCATAACGTATTAACACTAATGAGAGTATTAGTATTAACATATGATACTGAATAAAATTACAAATTCAATTATTCGACAACCTCATTATTATCTAAAAAAATAAGTGAGATAGCGTGTTTATATCCATCATTTTACTAATTACAATAAAAAGAAGAAAAAAATAATAATTTAATTAGATTTTTAAGTATGCGTTTGTTTCCCAGTCTGTTACTGATGTTCTGAAACTGTCCCATTCAGCTGTTTTTATTTCTAAGAAGTTTTCGAATATGTGTTTTCCGAGAGCTTCTTTTAATACTGTGTTGTTTTCTAGTTCATCGAGTGCTTCTTTTAAGTTAGCTGGAACTGATTCAATACCGAGCTCTTTCTTCTCAGCTTCACTCATTGCAAAGATGTTTCTTTCAACTGGTTCTGGTGCATCTAATTTCTTCTTGATACCATCTAAACCAGCAGCAAGCATTACTGTGAATGCTAAGTATGGGTTGCATGATGGGTCAGGAGCTCTGAACTCGATTCTTGTTCCTTTGCCTCTTGCAGCAGGAACTCTGATAATAGCACTTCTGTTTGAGTTTGCCCATGCAATATTTACAGGAGCTTCGTATCCTGGAACAAGCCTTTTGTATGAGTTGACTGTTGGGTTTGTAACTGCTACAATTGCCTTAGCGTGTTCTAATATACCTGCAACATAGTTCATACAGGTTTCACTTAACTGGTATGGTGCGCTTTCATCGTAGAATGAAGGTTCTCCATTTAACCATATACTCTGGTGGCAGTGCATACCGCTACCGTTCATACCGAAGAATGGTTTTGGCATGAATGTTGCCATAAATCCGTATTGTTTAGCAATCATTTTGATTGTTGTTTTGAATGTAATTACACTGTCAGCTGTTTTAAGAGCATCGTCAAATTTGAAATCTACTTCGTGCTGACCTGGTGCAACTTCGTGGTGGGAAGCTTCAACATGGAATCCTAAGTTTTCCAAAGCAAATACTATGTCCCTTCTGATGTTTGGTGCATCATCCAATGGTTCCAAGTCGAAGTATGCTCCATCATCAGCTGGAACCATTTTGTGTGGGTTGTGTGGGTCTGGTTTTACTAAGAAGAATTCTGGTTCTGGACCTACGAAGTAGTCTCCGTTCATTTCTTCTTTAAGTTTGCCCATGATTCTCTTTAAGCATCCTCTTGGGTCTCCCTCGAATGGTTTTCCATCTGTTTTATATACATCACAGATAACTCTTGCCACTGATTTTTCAGCAGGTCTCCATGGGAGAACGGATAATGTTGATAAATCTGGCTTTAATATCATGTCTGAGCAATCGATGGAAACAAATCCTTCAATTGATGAACCATCAAAGTATAATCCATCAGTTAAAACATCTCTCAATTCATCGAGTCCTTTCTCTCCTGATTTTACTGGATATGCTACATTTTTTGGAACGCCCAACAAATCTACAAATTGGAATCTTAAAAACTTAACATCATTTGCCTTTATGTATTCCAATGCTTGTTCAACAGTGGTCATCTATTACACCTCGTTTATAGATTATCGGAAATAAATTTCCGATTTTAAATATATATAATTTACGGTTTTATAATCTACTTTTATAAATAATATATTATTAATAGAATATCATCATTATATTATCAGTATAATAAATAGAATTAGCATATTTGGTGATTATATGATAATAGTGGAAAAAACCGATAAGATAAAAGGAAATATCTATGCCCCTCCTTCAAAATCATACACTCATAGGGCAGTAATATGTGCATCTCTATCTGATGGAATTTCAGAGATAAAGAATCCGTTAAACAGTGCCGACTGTCTTTCATCAGTTCATGGTGCAAGAATGCTCGGAGCTCACATAAACACCGAAGATGAAAATAAATGGATTGTGGAAGGAAACAATAACAACCCAAAAACTCCTGACAATATAATCGATATTGGGAACAGCGGAACAACCCTAAGGATTTTAACAGGGATTTCATCCCAAATACCAAATGGATATGCCGTATTAACAGGAGATGAATCCATAAGAAAAAGACCTATGCAACCGCTACTGGATGCCTTAAAACAGCTCGGTATTGAAGCTTTTTCATCAAAAATGGATGGAACTGCCCCAATTATTGTTAAAAGTGGTGAGATAAAAAATAACATTGTTAAGATAAGGGGCGATATGAGCTCTCAATTCATCACATCATTAATGATGACATTGCCATTTGCCAAAGATGATTCAAAGATAATTTTAACAACTCCTTTAAAATCTGCACCATATTTGGACATAACAATCGATGTTCTTAGTAAGTTTGGAATAACCGTTAAACCTTTGGAAGAAGAAAATGAAAAAGGATTTTTTATTGAAGGAAATCAGAAATACAAACCTTGCAACTACACAGTAGAAGGAGACTATTCATCAGCATCATATCTTGTAGCCGCAGGAGTTCTTTTAAATTCAGAATTAACTATAAACAATTTATTTAAGGACTCAAAGCAAGGAGATAAGGAAATAATAAACATAGTTAAAGAAATGGGGGCAGATATTGAAGTTAAAAATGATAAAGTCATAATCAATGGACCCCATAAACTAAAAGGTATAGATATAGATGTAAAAAATATACCTGATTTAGTGCCAACTATTGCGGTGTTAGGATGCTTTGCGGAAGGTAAAACCACAATATACAATGGAGAGCATGTTAGATTAAAGGAATGCGACCGACTAAATGCCTGTGCAAAAGAATTAACAAAGATGGGGGCAAAAATAACTGAAAAACCTGATGGTCTTGTAATTGAAGGTGTCGGAAAATTAAAAGGTGCAGAACTGGAAACATACCACGACCACAGGCTTGTAATGGCTTTCACAATTGCTGGAATGATGGCAGAAGGCAAAACAATAATAAAAGGGGAAGATGCCGTTAAAATATCATTCCCAAACTTCGTGGATGTAATGAAGTCAATTGGAGCAAATATTACACTGTGTTAAATACATACATTTATTTTAGTTCGTTTTAATTTTTATTTTATATTCCTTTTACATTCATTGTCTTTAAAATTAAATTAAAATTAAAGTAGGGATACGATGAATAAAATAAAAGATTTTTTAAATTATTTAAGTGAAAACAACATAAAGAAAGCCATAGTTTTAAAAAAGGAAAATATAAATTATTTTTTAGAAAAATATCCCCCAACATTTTCGGTTTTAGTTTTTGATGCAGAGGAAGATAGGGCAGTTTTGAAAGTTCCAAAACTGGAATATAGGGGAGCTCTAACATATAAAAACAAATACCTTGATATCGAGTTGTTCGAAAAAATTGAAGAGGTATTTAAGGGATGCGATGGTGTTGAGGATTCCCTTCCTTTAAAATTTTTGAAATATCTTGATAAGAATTATAAACTAATATCCGACAAAATAAGAGAAATGCGAGCAATAAAAAACGATAGGGAAATCGAACTAATCCAAAAGGCATCTAAAATAAGCGATAAAGCAGTCGAGTATGCAACAGAGTTTATATTAAATTCAGATAAACCAATTACTGAAAATGAGCTCGCCGCAGAGATTGAGTATATTATGAAAAAAGAAGGTAGTATAAAACCATCCTTTGACACAATAGCAATTTCAGATAAAAAAACAGCACTACCTCACGGAGCTCCTTCTGATGCAGTAATTAAAAATATACTTCTGATGGATATTGGGGCAACTTATGAAGGTTATTGCTCAGATATTACAAGAACAGTTATTTTAAATCCAGATGAGAGATATAGGGATATATACAACATTGTTCATAATGCAAAAAATGAAGCAGAACAGTATCTTAAAGAAGGAATTTCAGTAAAGGAGCTCGACTCAATAGCAAGAAAATCCATGGGCAAGTATGAAAAATATTTCATTCACTCCTTAGGTCATGGTGTTGGTGTAGAGGTTCATGAAGAACCATCAGTTTCTTCAAAGGTTAAGGAAGATATTATTTTAAAAGAAGGTATGGTAATTACAATAGAACCAGGTATTTATTTAGACGATTTTGGAATAAGAATTGAAGATTTATATGTTGTTAAAAAGAATGGATTTAAAAAATTGAGTAATGCAAAAATATTAGACGAAATCACTTTGTGATTTCGTTGCTCTTCGCTTCGCTCCGATTAAATATTAATTTTATTTTTTATTATTATTTTTATTATTTATTTTCTATTCCCAATTTAATCATCTCATCAAACAAAAACCTTGCATCATGAGGTCCAGGTCCTGCCTCTGGGTGGTATTGGACACACAATATGTTTTTGTCCTTTATTCTTAAACCTTCAACTGTGTTGTCGTTTAAGTTAATATGGAATACTTCTGCATCTTTTGGCATGGACTCGCTTTTTGTGGCAAATCCATGATTTTGAGATGTAATATATACTCTATCTTCCTCTAAATTCTTTACTGGCTGGTTTCCTCCTCTGTGTCCAAACTTCATTTTGTAAGTCTCACCGCCAAGTGCAAGGGTGATGATTTGATGACCTAAACAGATTCCTGTAATTGGCACTTTTCCTATTAAGGATTTTACAGTGTCTATTGTTTCCTTAACAGAGCTCGGGTCTCCTGGACCATTTGATACCATTACAAAATCTGGGTTGTAGCTCAATATTTCATCCGCTGGTGTGTTGTATGGCACCTGAATTACTGTGCAGTTTCTCTCCACTAAACAATCTATTATGCTTGTTTTAACACCACAGTCAATTAATACGCATTTTGCCACTTCATCTTCTGCTTCGTGGATTACAGTTTCTTTTGTTGATACTTCTGGCACTAAATCAATTTCAGATAAATCCTTATGACTTTTTGCCATCTCAATGTATTTTTCAATTTCTGAATCATCAATAGGTTCTGATGAGGTTTTTAGGAGAGCTCTTACAACACCTTTTGACCTTATCCTTCTTGTAATAAATCTTGTATCTATGTTGCATATCCCGGGAACATCGTATTTTTTTAAGAATTCATCTAATTCGTTTCCAGTTAGGTCTTTTATAACAAATCCTTCCGCTTTTATACCATCTGATTCAAACCATGATTCACTAACTCCGTAGTTTCCTTCCAATGGGTATGTCATTGTAATAATCTGCCCTTTATAAGAAGGGTCTGTGAGTATTTCCACATAACCGGTCATACTTGTGTTAAATACCAGTTCTCCTAAAACTTCCTTTTCTGCTCCAAATCCTTTTCCTTTTAAAACTGTTCCATCTTCTAAAACTAAAATTCCATACAATTTCTCACCAATTATATTTAATAATTTATATCAACTTTATATTTTCATAGTGTTTATAATTATAAATTACATGATGATTATATCATAATTATATCATAACATATTTAATATTAATTAGTGTGGGTCATATTACACTCTAACCTCTAATACCTTCATATAAGGATAACCTCTGGTAATGAGATTATATAGTGCTAAAACCTGTGCAGAAACTACTGCACAGAGACAGAATACTTTTTTACGAATATAACCTTTGATATTAATCCAAAACTTATTCATAAATCGGTTCTTTAATATTGAATTGGTGTGCTCTATTTTAACTCTTATCTTAGAAACTTCCGAAGGAAGTTTCTTTTTATTTTTCCTACCCAATCTCCGTGGATTATGTGCTGTTATTAGTTCATTTTTGTATAATTCTATCGCTTTTTTTTAAATCTTTTGAATCATAGCCTGCATCTGCACAGGACTTTTTGGTAGGTACTAATAATTTATCAGCTACTTTACAATCGTGAGTATTTGCTGTGGTAAATTCTGCTCTTAATGGTATTCCTAACTTATCTACTGCTAAATGTAATTTAAAGCCTTTAAACATTCCTACACTGTTATATCCTATCTTTCCCTCAATATCTGTTTCGTCTTTTATTGGAGTGCTATCGTATATTGACCATTCAGGATTATTTAGTTCAATATATTTATCACCTAATAAAGTAATTATTGCATGCAATTCTTCATCTAGGGATTTTTTCCATCTATCGATGGTTCTTCTACCAGGGCAGGATTTAAATCCTAATGCAGTTAAAATCTGTGGATTATTTTGTAAGTGTAATACTAACGCTCTATTTGAATGTATGCCTTTTAAAAAGGCATACACTAATAGTTTAAGCCTCAACTCTAAATTATATCCTTTTCTCCCTACCTTTCTTCGTTTAGGGATTCGGTCAATTAAATCTGATGTAATTATCTCATTTACCACTTCCTCAGCCTTCATATTATCGTCTTTTTTATAATATTATATTTAGTATAGGTTATATATTTTGACCCATACTAATAATTATATCATAACATATTTAATATTAATCTTTTATTTTATTTAGAGTTAATAATTTAAATAATTTAAACATTATACGAGATTTAATATAAAAGAAAATGATGAATATATAAAAAGAATTTTACGATAAACCGCCGGGAAAGCCAACGACTTCAGTCGTTATACAAAACATAGTTTTGTAAAATCTCTTACGAGATTGGATGAGAGGCGGACATTCTATATTCCACACAATCAAAAATTATCTGTAATTGAATATATAAACTATATTTATAAGAACTATGGTGAATTCCATGCAAGTAACCAGAGTGCTGACAATAAACCTAACCAGAAGTTTAAATAATGAACAATTAACAATCATAAACCATTTAACCTACTCAGCATCAAAACTCTGGAATACATCCAATTATGAAGTAATACTACAAAACATTGAACCAAATAAAATAGATGTTCAAATGAAGGATAACTTCTGGTTTAAAAACCTACACTCACAATCAGCACAGGCAGTATGTCAAAAACTCTCAATTAGACGAAAACCTTCGGTTTTCGTTGCTCGCTTGCTACGCAAGCGATAGCATGGCAAAACTACTTCAAACAGCACACTAAAAGACCACGATACCAACCAAAAGATGGACACTTTCCAGTAAAATGGAAGAAACAAGGTTTCAAAATCATAGGCAATAAGTTAAGGTTATCCCTATCAAAACAAACTAAAAACTATCTCAAAGAAAAGCATGTTATCAAGTCCAAGTACTTATGGGTAGATTTATCGAAAACTCTACCGCTTGATACCACGCAGGTTAAAGAAGTTGAGATAGTTCCGCAGACCATCTATGGGATAACCTACCACATACTTCACTTAATCCATAAGAAACCAGTAATTCAAGAACCTATCAAAGAAGGTAATATACTAAGTATTGATTTAGGAATTAAGAATTTAGCAACCACAGTAACTAACACGGGCATCAGGCGAAAACCTTCGGTTTTCGCTACTCACCAACATCAGTTGGTGAAAGCAGTAATCTATGATGGAAGAAGGTTAATTTCTAAATTCCGATGGTTTGCTAAAAGTAAAGGAAAAATCCAATCTACCCTAACAAAGCAAGAGTTAAAATATAATAAACGATTATCCCGCTTAACAGTAAGGGAAAAGAATTATACTAAGGATTATCTACATAAAATAAGTAAAATGATTATCGATTTTGCAGTGGAAAATAAAGTTTCAAGGATTGTAATCGGCGAGTTAAACAAAGGTATTTCAAATATTAATATTGGTAGAAAGAACAACGAGAAAATACACAAGATACCTTTTGGTAGGTTAGTAAGTATGATAATGTATAAAGCAGAAGAAAAGGGATTAACAGTAGAACAGGTTAATGAATCTTATACTTCTCAAACTTGTAGTAATTGTGGTGTAGTTAAAAAGAGTAATAGGAAGTACAGGGGTTTGTATGTTTGTAGTGAGTGTGGTATGGTTTTGAATGCAGACATTAACGGGGCTTTGAATATTTTAAAAAAAGTATTTTCATGTAGCGTAGCCCTGAACCCGTTAATGGGTAGGGGTAGTGGGTTTGGCCACCCATGTAGGGTTAGACCCTGCTAAAGAACCCCACGATTTTAATGTGGGAGTAGGTCAGATAGATTATATATTTAATATATAATAACATATATTGATAAAAGATAATGACTAAAAATTAGAAAGAGAGTGATTTTATGTCAAAGATACTTATAACTGATGCTATTCATGATGATGCAATTGAAATATTAAAAAACGTTGGCGATGTAGAAATAGCCACGGGTTTAACGCCAGAGGAGTTAAAAGAAAAAATAAAGGATGCAGACGCTATTGTTATTAGAAGTGGAACAAAACTTACAAAAGATATAATCGACGCAGCTGAAAAATTAAAAGTTATCGCAAGGGCAGGTGTTGGAGTAGATAATGTTGATTTACAGGCAGCAACAGAAAAGGGGATTATAGTAGTTAATTCACCGGATGCTTCATCAATATCAGTAGCAGAATTAACAATAGGATTCATGCTCTCAGCTGCAAGAAATATTCCCCAAGCAACTGCCTCATTAAAGAGAGGCGAATGGGATAGAAAATCATTTAAAGGTGTAGAGCTCTACGGGAAAACCCTTGGTATTGTTGGATTGGGAAGAATAGGACAGCAAGTGGCAAAAAGGGCTAAGGCTTTTGGAATGAATATTGTAGGATATGACCCATACATACCAGCAGAGGTTGCGAAAAATATGGGTATTAAATTAATGGATGTGAATGAATTATGTCAGGTAAGTGATTTCATTACGCTACATGTCCCATTAACTCCAAAAACTAAACATATCATTAGTAAAGAACAAATTTCATTAATGAAAAAGAATGCCATAATTGTAAATTGTGCAAGAGGTGGCTTAATTGACGAGGAAGCCCTTTATGAAGCTTTAAAAGACAAAAAAATAAGAAGTGCGGCACTTGATGTATTCGAACAGGAGCCACCAAAGGACAACCCGCTGTTGGAGCTAGACAATGTAATAGGAACTCCACATCAGGGAGCTTCAACCGTGGAAGCTCAGAAAAGTGCTGGAACAATCGTAGCTGAACAAGTTGTAAAGATATTGAAAGGAGAACCTGCTGAAAATGTTGTAAATCTTCCTATGCTACCTATGGAAAAGATGAGTAAATTAAAACCATACATGATACTTGCAGAGAAAATAGGCAATATGATAATACAATTACTGGACAAATCGATAGAAAAAGTAGAATTAACATACATGGGTGAGCTCGCAAAAGAAGATACCGAAATGATAAAAAGGTCATTTTTAATGGGAATCTTATCACCAATATTACTTGCAGGAGTTAATTTAATAAATGCACCGACAATAGCAAAGAACAGAAATATAAAGATTGTAGAAGGAACCGTATCAGAGAGCGATTATGGAAATGCCATAAAAATTATAGCAAAAGGAAAAACAGAAGAAATTTCAATAGTAGGGTCATTAACAGATGGCAGGCCTGTTCTTCGTGAAATAAATGGGTATAAAGTAGATATTAAACCAGAAGGAATTATCTGCGTGATTAAACACATAGATAGACCCGGTATGATTGGTAAGGTTGGTCTATTACTTGGGGACTGCGGAGTAAATATTGCAGGGATGCAGGTTGGAAGGAAAGAACCTGGCGGAGAAAGTATAATGGTGCTTAATGTGGACCATATGATTCCAGATGATGTTATAGAAAAACTAAAAAAACTTGAAAATATTAAGGATGCTAAGGTTATTGACTTATAATTGACTTATTAACAGCGAATCCAAGATTCTTATTAGAATAATTATTTTTTATTTTATTTTTTTCAATTTAATTTTCAACTAACTAAAATGGTGGTAAATATCAACGAAATTATAGCTGGACTTGTGATAGCATTTTTATATGGTGTTGGCACATTTTTTGCAAAAATAGTGTCTGAAAAGGACCCATTTTTACAGTGGATAATTGTTAATATCGTTGGTATTATATTATGTATGGCCATAATTGCAAAAGAACCCCAAAGAATATACCAACTTCACGGAAAAATACTTTTATATGGGATAATTTCTGCTGTAATGGTTGTAGTTGGTAGCCTGCTTTTGTATTATACATTGCACAAGGGAAGGGCAAGTATAGTTGTGCCACTGTCATCAATAGGTCCAGCAATTACTACAATATTAGCAGTGATTTTTCTAAAAGAGCATTTGTCTGCTTTTCAAATATTTGGGATAGTGTTAATAATTGTGGGAATTATATTAATTTCGTTAAACAGTTAAAAAACACATATCAAGAAGTATCTAAAAAATACATAAAAAAGAAAAAAGAAAATAATAAATCTAATTTAATATAATCATTATATCAATTATAATTTCAATAACTTTTTAGCCCCCTGAGCTCCAAGCTGTAATTTTAGTGCATTTAATATTTCATTTACATCATCCATATCTTCCGCATCTTCCATTGCATTTTGAAATATCTCTCTTTTACTCGGCTCTACAAGACCTATTAAATATTCTACTGTGGATACTAATTCTATATATCTGCCTTCTTTTTGAGCCTGAGCTCGAACTTCTTCAATGGTCTTTTTTATATTTTCAGATACCACTGTATCACCATGCTTTTAATTTTAATATTTTGTAATTTATTAATATATAAAATTTTGTTTTTTGATATATTCCGTAGGAGTTGATATATTCCGTAGGAGCTCGGAAGGTCGCAACTTTTTATTACGATAAACCGCCGAGAAAGCCAACGATTTTAATCGTTATACAAAACATAGTTTTGTAAAATCTCTTATGAGATTGGATGAGAGGCGGACATTATATCGGCTAGTAAGTAGTAAAATATAAATATGTGAAGATTAGTAGTAAGTAACGCTACCAGTCCAAGTTCTAATGGGTAGGGTTAGTGAAAACTCTACCGCTGGTAGTGGTTGAAAGTGCATAGCGTAGCCCTGAACCCATTAATGGGTAGGGGTAGTGGGTTTGGCCACCCATGTAGGGTTAAACCCTACTAATGAACCCCACGATTTTAATCGTGGGAGTAGGTCAGAGAGATTTAGCAATTTCTTCCACTTTCTTATATACTTCATTATTTTCATCTATATCAAACAGAGGTTTGCCTACTAAATCATATTTTGATATTTCTTCATTATAGGGCAATTTCCCTATTAAATTTAACCCCAATTCTTCGGCGTTTTTCTCAACTATATCTTTGGTTTCATCATTTACTTTATTTGCAACAACACATATATCTTTGAATTTTATTTCGAGGTCATTCGCTAGTTTTTTTATTCTTTTAGCAGTCCCTAACCCTCGCTTTGAAGCATCACTCACCACTATCATGGTATCTACATTTTGAGTGGTTCTTCTACTCAAATGCTCCAAGCCTGCTTCCGTATCTATAACCACATAATCATAGGATTTTGCAAGATTATCTATAATCTGCCTTAACCAGTTATTCACACTACAATAACAACCACTTCCTTCGGGTCTCCCCATAACAAGCAAATCAAAGTTCTCTGTTTCAACCATAATTTCATATATTCTTCCCAGTAAATAATCCTGTTTTGATATGCCAGAAGGCAATTTATCATCAGCCACTAACTGTTTTAACTCTTCTCTTATATCCCCAATAGTCCGTTCTACTTCAACGCCAAGAGTTTCGGGGAGATTTGAATCGGGGTCAGCATCAACAACAAGCATATTGTGCGTCTTTTTTGATAATGCTTTTACAAGTAATGTGGAAAACATGGTTTTACCAGTTCCTCCTTTTCCGCTTATTGCTATTATTTTGGTCAAATTATCACCAATTACCTACATATATACATACAAAAAAAGTTTAAGACATATAACGAATATATTACATTGAACAATATCATCTAAATCAATATATATTATATATTTATTACATAAATATATTGGCAATGAATATATAGGACACACATAAGAATAATATATTTATTTAATAGTCGTTTTTTAAAAATGATATTGGGGGGCTCTTATGTATGAGAGGATGTTGCAAGAAGAACTTTCAAAATTATTTAAAGAATATTGTGAATTGGATTGGAAAAAGAAATCTGAGGCAGCCCGAATATTAGGGTATATTAATGATGTTAATGAAATTAAGAAAATACAGGAACAAATTATAAAACTAGCTCAGGATAAAAACTTAGCTACAAGAGTAAATCTAATGAACTCTATAAAGAAGCTCGTTTTAGACCGCCACATTATCAATGAAGATATCTTTGTTTTACTCTATTTTTGGGCCAATTCCTTCAACACCACAACATCAGAATTTGCCAAACAAATTATAAACTCCTTAAATGTGAATGTGATTGTCGACTACATCCTCTCATTATCCATAAAACTTTATTCTTCCAATCCTTATGAAGTAGCATATGCCATGGCATCCTTGGGATTGATATCAACAGTTACCCCTGAACACTTAACAAATACCCTCCCTGAGATTGTATTAATATCTAACAGTTATAAATACAAGATACTTCAAGTGCTTGCTATTGAAATACTTGAAGAATTTAAAACATTGGATAAAGAATATCTAATAAGTTCATTTTTTTTAATTTATAATATATATAAAAATAATAAACAGATTGGCGACTTCAATATTGAATCTATGAATGGAAGCGAATTATTTGAATATATGTTATGTATATATTTTAAAAAAAATGCAAGTAACGAAAATATTTTAAATATAATAACAATGTTGGATTATGTTGATTTACTTACAAAATCCTTTGCACTGATCACATTATATACTCATGCCGATGTTTTGTATCGGATATTAAAGGAGGATAAGAAATTAAGCAATTACCTGATAGATGAAATAATAAGCTCTTTTAAAAATCCTGACCGGATGATTAGGCTTTCATCCATGTTTTTGTTTATAAAGTTGATATTCTTTGATAAAATATATATTAAAGATGAATACTTAGATATGTTTTTTGACAAAATCCTTGAAAATTTCAATGATAAATATATTGTAAAAGGATTTTCTCTTGAAATATTATACTACCTATTAAAAAATACAGAATCGAAATATATTAAAAAGAAAGTATCTGAGGTTATTGATAAAATTGATTTAAAAAGTATAATGAATGAAGGACATTTATGCTATTATAATGGGTTATATTTGGCATATGAATTAAAAAAATATGAATGTTTCTCAGCAACATCTTCTCCTAATTTTAATATGGCTCTTGTGGGGGAATTTAACACATTGGAAACTGTTGAATATTATGATTTAATTAAATCTATTAATATATCTGTGAAGCGAAAATACTGGCTTAGTGGATGGTTGGATAGATACTACGCTGGAAAATATTTAGGCAATGCAATATATGCAAGACCCGGTTATGCATCCAATATGTTTGATACAATAGACACCCTATTAGGTGATAACAACTATATGGTAAGATGCATTGGAATTTGGATTTTAAGACTTACCACTGAGTTAGGTATTGAACCGCCAACTGATATTATCATTAAATCAATATCATTGCTTGATGACTGGTTCTATGAATGCAGAATTGAATATATGTTATTTTACAACATATTATTAAAAAATTTTCCGCATATTTTGGAAGACAGCAGAATTAAACAAAAACTCATTTCTGCAATAGCCTCAAAACATCTAACGGACAGCAATAAACTTGTAAGGAATGTTTGCACAATGATATTAAAAAATAAAGAATTATTATATAGGAATTCAGAAATTGAATTTTTTAAAAATTACTATGACTTGTCAGTTCCTGAAAGAATTGAATTACTTGAAAAATATTGGGAAATCCCAGAGCTGAGAAAAGCTGTAATTATGCTCGTTAAAGTAAGATTAAAATATTATATTAAAAAAGGAGATTATACTACCATTGAAATGGCTTTAAAAAAAATATTTGATGGGAAACTCCATAAAGAAATAGGTCATATACTGTATGAAATTGTACGATTGAAAGAAAAATCTGAAATGGCTAAAAAGATATTAAATGCATTTAAAAACAAATATCCAAAACTTCCAAAAGATTTAGAGAAAACATTATTCCATAATATCAATGAACCAATAATTACCATTAGAACCCATAAACTTAAAGAACTATTGTTATTTGTCAAAGAGGGAGTTACAATAAGCTATGAGTTATTAAATAAGGTTAAAGAGATAGCAATATACGAATGTGTTAGTGAGCGAAACCTAAATCTTGCATTATCTATACTTGGAGAAATAAATGAACTTGAAAGTATGGCCATAATTAAGGAAAAAAGGGAATTAATAGAATATCTGGAAAATAATCCATTAAATCTTGACAAAATAAAAAGAAAAGATTTGAAAAGATTGGATTGGAAGGATTATTGTATTAAAATAGCATACATTCCCACGGAAGGAATAATGGATATATTTGCAGAGGATAATGTAAATGAGGTTGTAGAAACAGTTGTATCTCTATTGCACTTTGAAGATGTTGTAATTTTAAAGGTAAGAATTATAGATTTATTAATTGAAGAAATTTCCAAAAATGAAGAATTATTAAATATATTGTTGGATAATAAAGAAATATTTGCTATATTGTTAAAACTATATTTATCTAAAGGATATAGTTTTTTATCAAAAAAAGCACTAACCTTACTAGAAAAATTATCGCTAAAAAGAGATAACTGGTTAAGAAGTAATTTAATACATTATTTTAAAAGTAATGATTTTAATTCTCAAAAATCGTTAAATAATATATTATACCTCCTAACTGAAAATATCTCCACATATGTTAAAATAGAAATTTTGAATTCTATAAAATATGCATTAGAAAATAAATTAATTGAATGTAATAAAGATGCTGCATATACTTTCGTAGACATTATGATGAATACCGACAGTAATCAGCCATGGACAATATTTAAAAACGCAGTTGATATTATTTTTTCATGTCCGTATATAAAAACTGATGAAAAACTTCTAAGTAGCATTGTCGAGAAATTTATAGGTCTTGCGGACATTGTAGAAGAAGGAAAGAAAGACTATATACTCATTTACCTAAAAAAACTATTAGAAATGAGTGGAGTTAACATTATAGAACTTGATGAGGAGGTTATTGAAAAACTTCTTGAATTTGAAAATAGGAATTTATAATTTTTAATATTATGTTATAATTTAATATTATTTTAGAGAGTGTGTCTAAAATCGAATGATAAATATATACTAATAAAAAAATATGGTGGCAAAAAGTGGATTCTAGAAAATTCTTAAAAAACTTTGGAGTTTTGATTACGAAAGGACGTTTATTAATTCAACAAAGTTTCCAAATAATGTAGGTGAATTGGAGTGAGCAAAGCGAACGGAGGGCTATAAAAATCCCTTTGGGATTTTCATTCAATCGGTAAGATACATGCTATAACTCGCTACGATTTAGAAAATAAAACATTATATCTCACATCCATGATTAAAAATCAGACTTGGAATTTGCTGATGGGAAAGGATATTTTTTGGTGATGGAGAATAGGGAAATAAAAAGACATTGAATAAAATCTTATCGGATTTTATAACCCGCTCTCTTTGCTCGTGGTTGAACAATATCGTTAAATCCATCTAAACAATAATAAAGAAAACGTAAAGATAGGTAGACATGTAAAGGATTCTTCAGAGCTTTAACCAATAGATTCAGAGATAAATTAAATACTTCCTTAGTATTAACTACCATCACTCTTATCGCTATAAGAGTTTATATGTACTCGTTAATCATGTTGCTAAGATATACTATATAATACCTGAGCTATCTTAGACACACCCTGCCTAATCCATAATGAAAATAAATAAAAAAATGAGATGAAAACATGGAATGTATAGAATATGAAATAAAACATGCGATAGAACATATGATGGAAACTAATTATCCGAGAAAAAAATTATGGGATATGGATTCAAAAGTTCCGGAGTTAATAAGAGGAATTAGGGCAGGAGATGATGCAGTAGTGATAGGAAAAAAGGTTATAAACATGGAAGGTCCCTATCCTTTAAAATTGGGTTCAAAAACTGCCTTAATTCATACATCATGCGATGTTGTGGCAATGGGTGCAAAACCATTATATGCCATGGATGCAATTCAGGCGCAGAATGAAGAAGAAATAAAAATGGCAGTAGATGGACTAAAAAAGCAATCCATAGGTCTAAATATACCTATTGTTGGTGGAAATACACAAACAGAAAAGGAATTAAAATCCTGTGTGAGTGTAGTGGTATTTGGAGAGCTCATATGTGATAAGGTAATTACTGATGGCGGAGCTCAGGCTGGAGATACAATAATTATGCTCGGTCATCCTGTGGAAGGAGATATTGGAGGTAGAGTCCAGAAGGCAAAAAATAAATTTGACACATTTCTGAAAATTTTAGAAAATGATGTGGAAGTCCATGCCTGCAAAGACGCTTCAAGGGGTGGATGGCTTTGTAACATACTTGAAATGCTTGCAAAGGCAAAAAAAGGTATTAGGATAAATGCAATCCCTTATCCAAGAGCTACAAGATATTTGGGAACTTATCTTGTGTGTATGGATGAGGATAATTTAAATGACGCCATAAATATAGCAATCGACAACAGATGTCCTATTATTCCATTTGGAAAAATAACAGAGGAAAGAACCTTTAAAATAGGGAATAAAGAATACATCAGTGAAGAAAAAATGAACAATATTATAAAAGAATTTCCCTATAAATACTAATTTAATATTTAATATATTTCCTCTAAATCATATTTTTTTGAAATTTCTTTTAGTATTAAATCAACTATTGTGGATTTACCATATATTTTACAGTATTTTTTTAATGCATCTATATTTTTATAAATTACATCGGGGTGATATTTAGAGATTTCATAGATAGTATTTAGCGTCGTATATCTAATAACATCATTTTCATTGAATAATAGTTTTAACACATTTTCGATAATCTCTTCCAATTCCTCTTCATTTAAGGTCGATATTGTGGAAAGGCAATACGCAATATTTAATGGACTTAATTTATCAATATCTCCGCTTTTTATAACTTTTAAAGTCCCTTTTAGGTCATCTTTGCGTATTGATGAGTTAATTTTTTCTTCTGTTATGTCTATCTTATCTACTTTATCGAAATTAATTAAAGATAAGCCCGTATTAAGCAATTTTTTAATTAACGCATTTTGTTTAAGGGAGTCTTTCAATAGCCTAATACGTTCATATGATTTTGGACGTGATTCACTTTCTGATTTTGGAATTTCACCATATTTCCTTATTAATTCCCAGGCATATTCTCTTATTTGAAGATTCACAAATTTTTCATTTATATTCCATAGTTCCTTCTCCACCACGTTAAAATATTCTGGATTGTTGAGCAATATAATCTTTAAAGAAATTAGTGTATTTAATACAAGATTTTCGTTATTACTTCTTAGACATTTTTTAATATATGGCATGAGATTTTTAACATTCTTCCCATGCTTTAAAAATATTTTTGTTGTAAGATAGACAGAGTTTGACACTATCTTGGGATTATTTGAATCGATAAGCCCCATAAGAGAATCCATAAGTGAAGTATTATTTTCCACAAGTTTCTGAGCTTCTAAAAGTCGCCCCTCCTCTAAGAGTTTTTTTAGCTTACTAGATTTTGAGCGAAAAAAAGGGATAGCCATTATTGAATCACCCAACGCTATTAAATAAATTATTACTAATTTACCACCTGCAATCTTGGACTTAATTTAACATTCGTAGGATTCTATGGGGGTTATGGTATAGGATAGGTCTTTGTTTTTTCTGAGAATCTCTAAAAATTTCACACATTTTGATGGGTCCTTGTTTGTCACAATAATATCACATATGGCTGTTATGAAATCATCTGATGTAATTTCGGTTTTAAGTGGAACTGCACCGCAACATATAAAAGAATTTAATAGTTCCTTCTGAATAGTAAGACATTTTTCTGCGTCTCCTTTTATTCTAACTCGATAAGATGGGAAAACCAATTCATAACAATTTGTAATTATAACATTATACCCTTGCAAAATTTCACAGAGTTTTGTGCAATTTTCACTAGTTGTCTTTATTATAAATTTTAAAAAATAATGATTATGGTTTAACGTATTTGTAACCTTTATATCATAAACTCTTGAAACATTTTCTGCAACTAAAATTCTTAACTTATCAAATATTTCTGATTCACATAATGAGTGAATAACATACAATTTTTCCATACTCATCTTTTCACCCTCTTAATTACATACGCCCATATATATTTTCATTTAAATATATATGTTTTAATATAAAAATATATATCATAAAACTGTGTAATTAAAAAATATTTTAAAATACATACATATAAATATATGCCATATTTAGAAATAGATATAAAATAGTGATTTTATAAGGGATTATACTGCAAAACCAGTAGAGTTATTGATATAATAATGGTAAATATTAAAAATACCACTTCACTGAGACCTATGGTTCCATCATGTAGTTGTATTTTCGAATTTTCAGAATATCCTCTTGAAACCATTGCTAAATATGTTCGTTCCCCCTGCTCATATGCTCTTATAAAGAGAGCTCCTACACTGTAACCAAATATATTCAGTATTTGTTTGTAACCAAATATATTCAGTATTTGTTTATATGTTAAATTTTTCCCATTAAAACATCTTGACTGTTGAGCTCTCAATGTAGATTCTAAAACGTCATACATGATAAATATATATCTTATCATCAATCCCAAAAGTGTTGAAAAAATATTTGGAAGCCCCAACTTCCTTCTGCACATATTACTTCATGCATCAGCAGGTACTTCACGTATATTCTATGATTAATATTGTTTTAAAATAGATTTTAATAAATCATATGCCTCATCTACGGTATTTGGTATTTCATCAATGTTTAATTTATCATTGAATTCATCTTTTATCTTTTTGAAAAGTTTTGCTATCTCTGGGACATCCAAGTTTTCTTTTTCAAGTAATTCAATGTTGGAAAAAACATCCTTTGGACTTCCTTCAAATATTATTGTTTTGTTTAAAACATAACACCTATCTGCAATTGAAACCAAATTTGGGTCGTGGCTAACAAAAATTATTGTTTTTCCTTCATTATTTAATTTCTTTATTAGATTGATAATATATCTTTTGCTTTTTGGGTCTAAATATGATGTTGGTTCATCCATTAAAATAATTTCTGGTTCAATTGAGATAACGGAGGCTATTGATGCTTTTTTCTTTTCACCCCCGCTTATATTGTAAGGATGTTTGTCTCTTAATCCATATATGTTCATATCTCTAAGAGTTTTATCTGTGATTTTCACTGCTTTTTCTTTTGAATATAGGTGCAAAGGTCCAAAAGCTACATCATCCCAAACAGTTGGACTAAACAGCATGATATCGGGGTCTTGAAACACAAAACCTACTTTGCTTCTGAAGTATTTCATAGAACTCTTTTTCATAAGAACTTTTTCAGTTAATTTTTTTCCTTCAAAATAAATTTCCCCACTGCTTGGAAATTCCAATCCATTTAGAATTTTTAATAATGTGGTTTTTCCAGCACCATTTGAACCAATTATTGCGAGTATTTCACCACCATATATGTTCATATTAATATTACTTAATGCTAATGTGCCGTCTGGGTATTTATAGGACAAATTTTTTAATTCAAAAATCTTTTTATTTTTTTTATTTTTTTTCATATCAATATTATTTTTATTCATAATATACACCTGTCAATAATCATTGCAATCGCCATTATTAGCATTGAAACTATTAAAAATACATAATCTTTTGTTTTAATATAAAAATTAGAATATGTTTTTGGTTCATTTAAATAACCTCTCGAAAGCATTGCATAGTATAAATCTTCCCCCATTTGATGTGTTTTTATAAATAAAGCCCCCATATTCTTCCCAGCTTCAATCCAGCTTTCTTTTAATCCTATATTTTTACATAACCTCGATTTTCTTGAATACATTGAATCTAAAAGTGTGTTCATAAGAAGAAAAATATATCGATAGGCAATTGTCATTATGGTAATTATTATGTCTGGAACCCCAAGGTTATTTAATGCCTTTGTTATATCATTCCATGTTGTTGTAATTGTAAGTAAAACTGCATAGGAAACAGCTGTTGCAACTCTTAATGTAAACATTATAGCATAATACAATCCATTATCGCTAATGGCAATATATGGGTTATTTAATAGAACATAAATTGGTTTTCCGGGGGTTATAAATATAATTGGAACTGCAATAATACCCGTGAAAATTGGAATAAATAACCATACTCTTTTTAAGTAGTGTTTTAATGGAATTTTTGAGATATAACAAAAAATTATAGATAATATATACAATCCAAAAATAACCTCTAAATGTTTTGTAAGAACAGTAATAACGATAAATGAAATAATAACTATTAGTTTTATCCTGGGTTCCATGGATTGTAATACCCCATTGTTTTTTGCATATTTTTCTGCAAAAACTGCCTCATTTATATATTTAATAACTCCCTCAATGGTTTTATTAAATAATTTCATTGAATCACCAACAAAAATATGAGATGTAAATTTCATAAAATATTAAATTAATTATTAATTAGTGACATTTATTATTTAAATAATATTTAAAATTTTATAGAAGATTAAAAATTTTAATTATCTAATATATATTTCAAAAATTATCTGTATAGGTTTACAGAAGACTTAAACCATTATTTAAAATATTCAAAATTATGAAAAAAAATTAAAAATGGAAATTATTGGGATGAAGGATTTATTGTTTTTACAAGGCCATAATATAAACCCATGCAGAGAACAACTCCAACTATTGCAGATAATATATAACCTATTGAAGCATGTGTAGGGTCATCCCATCCTGGAACATCATAATCTGGAAGTGGAGCGTAAGCCCAAACATCTGAAAGAGATTCAAGCCCTGAAATATCACCATGCACATTATCAGCTAAATCTTCTACACCCCATTCTCCCCAAGCGTCGCCATAATCCCATGTTATCAATATACCAAGGGGGGATAATATAATCAACACTCCAATTACTATAAAAAACTTTTTAATTAATGGATCATTAAAGTTCATCTTTTTCACCACCTGCAAGTTTTGAGAGATTAAATAAATCTGGCCTTGATTTTTTGACATACCAAACCACTATTGCAGTTACTATGGCTGCGGCTGGTCCAGCAGTTATTAAATGAGCCAAAGCCATTGCTGGAACAGATACTGTAAAAGGGTATGGACAGTATCCAGGCTGTATATATGGTTGAAGTCCAAACTCAAATCCTGCTACAATTGCAGCTGCAACAATACCAATATATGCACCAATACCACTGGCAGCAACATCCCCAATTTTATTTTTTAATATTTTATAGCAATAATAACCAATGAAGGGTAAAACTACACCCATATTAAAACAGTTTGCTCCAAGTGCTGTTATTCCACCATCACCAAAGAATAATGCCTGTATTAGTAATACTATTGAAATAGCAACTGTTGCGGTCCATGGGTTCCCCATTAATATTGCTATCAATGTTCCACCTACCATGTGTGCGGTGGTTCCATCAGGCACAGGTAGGTTATACATCATTACTAAGAAAGAAAATGCCGTCAAAACTCCAAGAAGTGGTATTTGTTTGGGATGCAGGGTTTTTAACTTTTTAATTGCAATAGCCCAAAAGAACAACATTATAATATAAAATATTGCACATGTTATTGGGCCTAAATACCCATCTGGTATATGCATATTTTCACCTTTTTTTATATTTTTTCATATTCTTATGTATTTTTTTGTATTTTTTAATATTTATTTGTATTTTAGTAATACCATATTACTTTAATAAAATTAATAATATTTATAGTTTTTCATAAAATTTTTTGTAATAATTTTTAATATATTTTTATAAAAAATATTACCTGAGAATAATTATATAAAATATTTATATTATAGTGTAGTGTATTTAGAACACTTTACAGCATAATTGGTGGGTAAATAATGATAAATACGATATACGATATTTTAAAAGAGAATGGCATCACTGAGCTCAGACCTCCACAAAAAAAAGTAATCGAAGGAGGGCTATTAAATAAAAATAAAAATTTTTTAATCTGCATACCTACGGCATCGGGGAAAACACTTATTGGTGAGATGGCATTTATAAACCATCTTTTAAATGAGAATAAAAATCCCACAAATAAAAAAGGATTGTTCATTGTTCCTTTAAAGGCACTTGCAAATGAGAAATACGAAGAATTTAAGGAGAAATATGAAAAATACGGTTTAAAAGTAGCATTGTCCATTGGAGATTTTGATGAAAAAGATGAACTAAGCGGATATGATTTAATAATCACGACAGCGGAAAAGCTCGATTCACTGATTAGGCACAATATAGGGTGGATAAATGACGTATCTGTTGTAGTTATAGATGAAATCCATTTAATAGGAGATGATGGGAGAGGGGGAACCCTTGAAATTCTACTTACAAAACTGAAAAGCAAATACGACACCCAAATAATTGGACTATCTGCCACCATAGGAAATCCCGAAGAGTTTGCCAAATGGCTAAATGCTGAGCTGGTTATGGACGAGTGGAGACCTGTTGAATTAAGAAAGGGAGTAGGGTATGACGACAAAATCATATTTATTGATGAGGATGGAAATGTCATAGAGGAATACGTTATTAATGGAACATCTAAAAACAGCATGTTTAATATTGTAGTGGATAGTGTTTTAAAGGACGGCTCATGCCTGATATTTTGCAATTCAAAGAGAGGGGCAGTTAATGAAGCAAAAAAATTAAATTTGAAAAAATATTTATCAGCTGATGAAGTAGCGGAGCTCCGAAATTTAAAAGAGGAAGTCCTAATGGCACTTGACCCGCCAACAGAAACCTGCAAAACCCTTGCGGAATGTATTGAAAGGGGTGTAGCATTCCATCATGCAGGTTTAACCTACGAACAGCGGAAAATTGTTGAAGATGGATTCAGAAAAAAGCTGATAAAGGTAATTTGTTGCACTCCGACACTCTGTTTAAATGCAAATACTGAGATATTACAAGAAAGTGGGTTTAAAAAGATTACAGAATTGAATAAAAATGAAAAGGTATTTGCATTGTGTGGAAATAAAATAAAACCGGTGGATTGTTGGAAAGTCCATAAGACCCCGCAACATGAGTATAATATTGTTGTAAAAACAGCAAATGGGCTAAAAATTACCACAACTCCTAATCATTTGTTCTTAGTTAAAAAAGGAAAAGATACTTGTGAAAAAGAAGCAAAGGATTTAAAAATAGGGGATTATGTGGCTACTACTGATAAAATAGTAGTTGAAGAAAGAGATATCGATTTATCCTATGGGGACATTTATTTCATTGGATATTTTATAGGGGATGGATATACTGGCGTTATTGAAAAAAATGTATTTAGGGGCAGTCCAGATATTGCATTTAATCCAAAATCCTCGCCAAATTTCGACGACTCCAAATTACATAAAAAATACTTCTTAAAGCATAGGGAAATGGAAGGTGTATCTCATTATATATATTCAAAAAAACTAAGGAAAGTATTCAACAAATTGAACATGCTAACCAAGAATAACAAGAATATTGATACATTTTACAATCTTCCATTGGAAAAATTTTCATACTTTATTGCAGGGTTGTTTGATAGTGATGGATACATTAATGCCAATAGAAAGGAAATTGAATTCGATTCAATATCGGAAAATCTAATCAAAAAACTACAATTGGGATTATTGAGGTTTGGAATACATAGCACCATTAGAAAAAGAAAAGGAAAAGTTATGAAACTTGACAAAACCTTCGGGTTTTGTAAGTCAGCGAATCCAAAGGATTCGCTTCGATCACCAACGAATTATAAAGAATATAAAAGTAGGGACATTTATAAACTAATAATTGGTGATTTTATAAGTGTAAAAAGATTTTATGAAAATATTCCACTGAGGCACAAGGAAAAAAGAAGAAAATTGGAGGAAATCGTAAAAAGTAAGGAAATTGCTAAAATGTGGTGTGATTGTGGATTTAGCACTGATTTAACTATGTTTAAGCCGAGAACAGAAAGTCAGAGGAACTTGAATAAAAAGCGTATAAACTTGCTTTTTGAACTATTAAATGGGAAAAAATTGATTATGAATTACAAGAGCTATTATTCAAAGAGAAAGAATTCTCATTTTGAATTCATAACAAGAGAAAATGTGGGAGGAAATAAGAAAGGAGTATATTATTCCCTAAATAATAAAGGAAAGATTTTAATGAATCTTCTTAATAAAAATATAAAAAATAAAGAGAATTTAGAAGAAATGTATGATTTCTTAACAAATCTTGAAAAATGTCCAATTTGTGGTAAGCCACTCTACAAAGAAATAAGATACAGTTGGAAAAAAGAATATTATGATGAAGATATTTATTGGGATGCAATTAAAGAAATTAAAAAAATAAAAGTAAATGACAAATATGCTTATGACATAGAACTGCCTGATGATGGGACAAATGACCATTATGTTGTGGCGAATGGATTTATTGTGCATAACTCTGCGGGACTAAATTTACCTTGTAGAAGGGCAATCGTAAGGGATTTAAAGAGATTTTCCAGCAGAGGTATGGCCCCAATTCCAAAAATGGAAATTCATCAGTGCATTGGAAGAGCTGGACGGCCAAATTTAGACCCCTATGGTGAAGGAATAATATATGTAAGCAATAGGGAGAACCCTGAAAGCATTGAAAATGCAAAAAACTATTTAATTGGAAATGTGGAGGAAATTTACTCAAAACTATCTAATCAGAAGGTTTTAAGAACTCATATACTTGGGTTAATTACCACAGGTGAGGTTAAAAACAAAAATGATTTAGAGGAATTTATAAAAAATACATTCTATGCTCATCAATATCAAAATACTGAAAAAATTTTGGAAAATATTGATGAAATAACCAATTTTTTAGAGAAAAATGGATTTATACAGTTAAATTATGGTTCAAATGATAATAATAACAATAATAATGTAAAGATGCTCGTATTGGATAACAATTCATTGACTGTTAAATCAAGATACGAGGGCGAAAATATATATTATACTATCACACCCCTTGGAAAGAGGGTTTCGGAGCTCTACATAGACCCACTAAGTGCAGAGATTATTATAGATGGATTGAAGGAGCTCCATAAAAAAACATTAAATTCAGCAAGTCCAAAAACTATGGATTATTATATTTTTTATATACTATATATAATATCAAAAACCACCGAAATGCAGCCAGCTTTAAGAGTAAAAAAATTTGAAGAGGAGGATTTAATTTATGAGATGATAAATTTGGATATGGGCGTAGATATGAACGATATATCTTTGGAAAATTTAGAATATTTTAAAAATGCCAAAATGTTCTATGATTGGATTAATGAAGTTCCTGAGGAAAAGATTTTGGAGAAATACAACATTGAGCCGGGAATTTTACGATACAAGGTAGAACAATCTAAATGGATGATTCATTCTGCAAAAGAAATATTTGATTTGCTTGATATTGAAAATAAATTCATAAGGGACTGTTTAAATGATTTGGAGATAAGAATAGAATATGGTGCAAAACAGGATATCATAGAACTCCTAAAAATAAAACATATTGGTAGGGTCAGAGCTCGAACATTATATAATTCAGGTATAAAAAATGTAAGGGATATCGTTAATAACCCTAAAAAAGTCATTAATTTATTGGGGGAAAAAATAACAAAGAAAATTTTAGAGGAACTGGGTGTGGATGTTAAATTTGGTCAGATGAAACTTTCAATGTATGATATGTGATATGACAAAATATACTAAAATATAACAAAACACCCAAATATGATTTAAAATAAAAATAACTGCTCAGCTGTCCCCGTTGTCATCACGAATCAGTGAAGTCGGCACTCATCATTGCAGTTTAATAAAAAAATTAGCTACTCTGCGAGCTCTTATTTATTTTCAGATGTTATATAATAAAACAATGTCATCGTTTTTATAGCTTTGTATGTTAAATATGTATAAACATTTTATAAAATATAACTTAAAATTACCATTATTTATTTTAATTAACATATTGTTATTATATTTGTATTGGAAGCATATGTTATTGGTGGAGGAGGTAAAAAATGAAAAATTTGAATCGTAAAACCAAAATATTAATAACAATGGGTCCATCCATTGAAAATAAATTAAAAGATGTAGTTAAACTAATAGATGGCATTAGATTCAACATGTCACATACTGATGTTGAAGATATTAAAAAATATCTAGATATTTTAGAGAAAAACAACATTGCCAAATTAATGGATTTAAAGGGGAACAAAATAAGAATAAAAAAGACCTTTAAGTCGGAGCTAAAAAATGGGGATGAGCTCGTAATTGGGAAGGACATAATATTATCATATCATCCAATAGATGAAGCAGAAGAAGACCATTTTATACTTATAAACGATGGAAAGATAAAATTAAAAGTTAAAAGAATAAAGGATAATTTAATATATTCCGAGGTATTAATTGGCGGTGTTGTAAAAGAGGGGATGGGCGTAAATCTACCGGATACTCATTTAAAAATACCTATAATATCCAACGAAGACATAGAGAATATAAAATTTGCCATAGAACATGATTTTGAATACATATCACTATCTTTTGTTAGAAATAAGGATGATATTATTAATTTAAGAAATATAATATCTGAACAGGATGGGAATATCTCTATAATCGCCAAAATAGAGACAAAGGAAGGGTTAAGGAATATAGATGAAATAGCAAAATATTCTGATGGTGTCATGGTTGCTAGGGGTGATTTGGGGGTTGAAATTCCTATTGAATATATCCCGATAGAACAAAAAAATATAATAAATACTACAAATAAATGGGGAAAATTGACAATAACTGCCACTCAAATGCTTGATTCAATGGTGTCTAACCCATATCCTACAAGGGCTGAGATAACAGATATTGCAAATGCCATATTTGACGGAACAGATTGTTTAATGCTCTCGAATGAAACGGCAGTTGGAAAATATCCAATAGAAGCCATTAAAGTTATGAACAAGGTTGCAAAGATTTCAGAACAAAATATGGAAAAATTTGCCGTGGAAACTTGCTTAGAGGGTTCTTCCATTTCAACAGGCATAGCACATGCTACATACACCCTTTACACAAAATTAAATCCAAAGATAATAATGACTCCAACATGGTCTGGAAAAAGTGCCATGCTTATATCAAAGTTTAGACCAAAAGTTCCAATAATTGCTTTAACTCCAAACGTGAAAACATTTAAAAAATTAAGGCTTGTTTGGGGCGTGATTCCTCACTATGTTGATGAAGTAAATAATGTGGATGACATATTGGAAATATCAAAGAAGGTGGCAGAAAGTATGATTGACGAAGGTATATACATTACCACGCTAGGTCATCCAGTTGGCAAGAAAAAGACCAACGTGATTAAGGTTGGAGTTATAAAAAGGTAATAAGAATAAAAATATATTCCATTACATAGGTAGTTATAAATTATGGTGATATTATGAATACATTTGGAGAGATGTTTAGAGTAACGACATGGGGAGAAAGTCATGGGAAGGCACTTGGTGCAGTAATTGACGGGTGTCCATCAAATTTGCCCCTTACAGAGGAGGATATACAAAAGGAGCTCAACAGAAGAAGACCTGGATACAGTCTTTTTTCCACACCACGAAAGGAAGCCGATGAAGTTGAATTACTCTCGGGAGTTTTTGAAGGAAAAACAACAGGAACTCCAATTTCAGCATTAGTATATAATAGAAATCAAAAATCAAAGGATTACAGTAAGATAAAGGATACTCCAAGACCCGGACACGCAGATTTTACCTATGGCGTAAAATATGGTAATTACGACTACCGCGGAGGCGGAAGAAGCAGTGGAAGAACTACAATAGGGCATGTTATAGGTGGTGCAGTTGCAAAAAAACTTTTAGATTATACTCATAATATCAAGATAGTAGGGTATGCTGTGAAAATTGGGAAGATTGAAGGAGATTTTAACTACTATTCAAAACCTGAGATATTTAATCTAAATAATATCGATAATATAGTTGAAAAAATCGAAAATAATCCATTGAGGTGCCCCTCTTCAAACTCTGATGAAATGAAGGATTATGTGCTTAATGCCATGGAAAACAAAGATAGTGTTGGAGGAATTGTGGAAGTGGTGGCATTAAATGTTCCCGCAGGCGTGGGCAATCCAATATTTGGAAAACTCAATGGAGAGCTCGCAAGTGCTATGATGAATATAAATGCAGTTAAGGGCGTGGAGATAGGAAGAGGTTTTGAAAGTGCAGAGGTCTATGGAAGCGAGATGAACGATGAATATTATTATGATAGTGAAAACAATATACAACTAAAAACAAATAACTGCGGTGGAATATTGGGAGGTATAAGTTGCGGAGCTCCGCTTGTTTTAAGGGTGGCAATTAAACCAACGCCATCAATTTCAAAAATCCAAGAGACTGTCAATATAAAAACAGGACAAAATCAGGAGATAGAAATTGGTGGGAGACACGACCCAATAATTGTTCCTAGGGCAATTCCTGTTTTAGAATCTATGGTTGCCATTACTCTTTCAGACTTGATGATTAGAGGAGGTTTTATTCATCCTTGTAGATTACCTCAAAAATAAAAATAAAATAAAAAAATAAAAAATATAATAAGAGAGGTAAAAGCTTTATATTATTACGATAAACCGCCGAGAAAGCCAACGATTTTAATCGTTATACAAAACAAGGTTTTGTAAAATCTCTTATGAGATTGGATGAGAGGCGGACATCATTTTTTTTATATGCTCCACTACATAATATATGAGTGTAATTAGAATAATAGCATATATATAAATTTGGTGAATTCCATGCAAGTAACCAGAGTGCTGACAATAAACCTAACCAGAAGTTTGAGTAATGAACAATTAACAATCATAAACCATTTAACCTACTCGGCATCAAAACTCTGGAATGTATCAAACTACGAAGTAATGCAACGAAACATTAAACCAAATAAAGCAGATGTTCAAATGAAAAACAACTTCTGGTTTAAAAATCTTCATTCACAGTCAGCACAGGCAGTATGTCAAAAACTCACAATAGCATGGGATAACTTTTTTAAACAACACACTAAAAGACCACGATACCAACCAAAAGATGGACACTTTCCAGTAAAATGGAAAAAACAAGGTTTCAAAATCATAAACAATAAATTAAGATTATCATTATCTAAACAAACTAAAAACTATCTCAAAGAAAAGCATGGTATTAAGTCCAAGTATTTATGGGTAGAGTTATCGAAAACTCTACCGCTTGATACCATGCAGGTTAAAGAAGTTGAAATAGTTCCACATAAAATCTACGGGATAACTTATTATATGCTTCATTTAATCTATAAGAAACCAGTAATTCAAGAACCTATCAAAGAAGGTAATATATTAAGTATTGATTTAGGAATTAAGAATTTAGCAACCGCAGTAATTAATACGGGCAGTGCGATAATCTACGATGGAAGAAGGTTAATTTCTAAATTTCGGTGGTTTGCTAAAAGTAAAGGAAAAATCCAATCTACCCTAACAAAGCAAGAGTTAAAATATAATAAACGATTATCCCGCTTAACAGTAAAGGAGAAAAACTACACTAAGGATTATCTACATAAAATAAGTAAAATGATTATCGATTTTGCAGTAGATAATAAAGTTTCAAGGATTGTAATCGGCGAGTTAAACAAAGGCATTTCAAGTATTGACATTGGAGATAGGGTTAATCAGCAATTGCATAGAATACCTTTTGGTAGGTTAGTAAGTATGATAATGTATAAAGCAGAAGAAAAGGGATTAACAGTAGAACAGGTTAATGAATCTTATACTTCTCAAACTTGTAGTAATTGTGGTGTGGTTAAAAAGAGCAATAGGAAGTATAGGGGTTTGTATGTGTGTAGTGAGTGTGGCATGGTTTTGAATGCAGACATTAACGGGGCTTTGAATATTTTAAAAAAAGTATCGCATAAGGTAGCCCTGAATCTCCTAAACGGAGATAGGGGTAGTGGGCTTGGCAACCCATGTAGGGTTAGACCCTGCTAAAATTAGACGAAATCACTTCGTGATTTCGTTGCTCGCTTACTACCGTAAGCGAGAACCCCACGATTTTAATCGTGGGAGTATGTCAGTACAACAATAACAATAATATATAAATTCCAAAATATGGAGGGGTTTTATGAAAGATATTGAAATATTATCAAAAAAAGATGTATTAATTCCAGCAGATGTTCCAGCAAATAAAAAGGAAGAATATATAAAAAATTACCTTGAATTAACAAAAAATACTGGAAGGTTAATGCTTTTTGCAGGAGACCAAAAAATAGAGCATTTAAATGATGATTTTTATGGTGAAGGCATATCAAAAGACGATGCCACTCCTGAGCATTTATTTAAAATTGCTTCAAATTCAAAAATAGGGGCATTTGCCACACAGTTGGGATTAATAGCAAGATATGGTATGGATTATAAAGATATAAACTACATAGTTAAAATAAACTCAAAAACAAACCTTGTTAAAACTTCTCAGAAAGACCCAATAAGTAAGGCATTAGTTGATATAAATGATGTTGTGGAGTTTAAAAATAATTCAGGGCTTAATATTTTAGGAGTAGGTTATACAATATATTTGGGAAGTGAATTTGAACATGAAATGCTTTCAGAGGCTTCAAGAATAATTTATGATGCTCATAAAAATGGATTAATTACCATATTGTGGATATACCCAAGAGGAAAGGCAGTTAAAAACGAAAAAGACCCTCATTTAATAGCAGGAGCCACAGGTGTTGGGGCATGTTTGGGAGCAGATTTTGTTAAGGTTAATTATCCCGAATGTGAAAATCCAGCTGAAGCATTTAAGGAGGCAGTTTTAGCCGCAGGTAGAACAAAAGTAGTTTGTGCTGGTGGGAGCTCCACAGACCCAGAGGCATTTTTGCAGAGGTTGTATGACCAAATACACATAAGCGGTGCAGCAGGAAATGCCACAGGTAGAAATATTCATCAAAAATCCTACGAAGAAGCTGTAAGAATGTGTAATGCAATATATGCCATTACCGTTGAAAATAAAACAGTTGATGAGGCTTTAAAAATATATTATGGATAATTATTCTAAATTTTTCTTATATTTATATTATTTCAATTATAACTGTTTTTTCAGCATATCAAAGGCTTTCTTTAAATCTCCTGTTTCAAGTAATGCCTTTTCAATGTCTTCCTTTTTAAATCCTTTTTTTTCAAAAAATTCCACAGCCTCCTCAAAGAATTTTGAATTTTTTAAAATCTCCTCAGCGAGCTCCTTCTTCAACTCCATATATTCATCTTCGCCCATTCCAATCCTCAAAAGGTCGCTATCTCTGAAAGGACAGGGTTTTGTTATTTTACAGCACCATACCAAACTACCAAAGCAGGTGTTTTTCCCTTCACCTAATCGTGTTTTTTTTCCAAAATCTTCCTTTATCTTTATGAATTCCTGAGGAGTCATTTTTAATACATTCAATGCGTTATAGATTGGACAACCTTTTACAGGAGGACAGCAAAAGGCAAGACCTCTTAAATCTCCTCCTCTACATACATGAGACGGTGCATTTTCCCACATTTTATTTCCTCCGTGTATATTGTATATTAATTATAGTATAGACAAAAATATAATTTATATTATATATACTATTTCATTAGGATTACTATTATAATATTAATGGTGAAATTATGAAAACAGTGCATTTTGACAGTATTTCTGCATTGATAGTAGATGATAAAAAACTGGATTATACAGGAAGTGAAATAGAACCCCTTTGGGCATTTAAAAACTTCAATATTCAAAAGGATAGTATAATCGCATTTAACGGAGCTCTCAATGTGGGCATCAAAAACATGAAGGATTTGAAGGATGTTAAAGAAGAATCAAAATATGGGGATATTTTAATAAAATCATCAAATGCCATAAACTTCATAGTGGAGCATTTTGATAACCCTGATTTAAAGATGATATATTTAAGACAGAGGATTTTAGTATCCATAGCAAAGGAAATAATAGAAGAAATAACCAATAAACGATTAAAAAGAAGTGGGGATGATTTATATTATAAAGATGGTAAATTATCCGTATGTATAGCTTGCCGTGGAATATCCTCAGCAAAGATACACCTCGGTATAAATGTGTCAAATGTGGGAGCTCCCGAGTATGTTAATACCTCTTCATTGGAGGATTTGGGAATTGATATAAATGATGATATGAACATAATCAGTTTAATGAAAAAAATAGCAACCAAATATGCGGAAGAAATGGATAAAATAGAAAAGGATATGAGAAAGACATTGTATTTAGTTTAGTTCTCTTCTTTTTCTTAATATCAAATACATAATTAAAGATATTGCAATTAGTGTTGTGGATATTGGGATTGGTGTTATTATAGGAGTTCCTCCCCCCTCCCCCGCCACAATATTCCCCAACAATCTTTCCAAGTTTTCAGGAGCTTCTGAACTCACATTAATAGTATCGCCAATAGTGGTTCCGTTGAATCCATTTATAATATCGGAAGTATTACCTATCAATGGAGCAAAGAATACAACACCAGTGTCATTAAACTCCTCAGCAGTCATTGTTCCATTGTATAACTTTTCAATTTCCTCTGGCGTTAATGTCTTATTGAATATACCTACTCCAGATACATTTATATCAGCACCCCATATCTCTTTCCACGGTCTATTGGCTATCTCTAAACCAGAGTTAATATATGTCGTATCATTCCTAAAATTTGAAGTTAAAGTTCCAGTTTTGAAATCAGTTTTACTATAAACTTCTTCTCCATCTTTATATATTTTAACGGTACCAGTGTTTCCGTCATAAGTTAAAACAATATTTTGATATTCATCGGGCGTTAGTTGAACATCAGTTTCAATCCAATACCACGAATCGCCTACTCCATCATTATTTGTATCTACATTAATAGCATACTTTATTTTGTTATCTGTGGTCAATGCAACCTCATAAGTATTTTCCTGATTCACTATAATATCATAATCAGTGTTTTGATTGTCAGTTGGTGCAACCCAGAAAGAAATAGAAAGCTGGTCGCTTCCTGTCAGTTGTGTAACATCCTGAGAACCATCGTATCTTAATGTAGAATTATCTCCCCAATTGGAAAGGTCACCATACGCAGTGTTAAAAAATAATACCAAAATGCCCAATAATGTTATAGCTTTTTTCATAACCACCACCGAATGTTCAGTGAGATGTACAATATATATTTTGATAATTGTAAGTTAGTTATAATATCGCATACAGTGGAAGGTTATATTTAACTATTTCTCATTTGTTTCAATCTTAAATCCATTATTATTCCCCTTTGTAATTATTACATCCCCCTCAATACCATTTTTATCAAAGAATTCTTTGGAGGTTTCGACTACCTTTTGTATGCCCTCTTTTCCATTGCATATGGAATAAATCGTCGGTCCAAAACTTGACAGTCCGCTATATGACACTTTTTGAAGAGCTCCTAAAAGTTCCTTAACAATATCTTTTTGGAGCTCCACTTCAACTTTTTTAAATCCAATATATTGTAATTCATTTACAACTTCCCCAAAGGATTTTATGTCATTTTCAATTACTGCGGGCATCATTTTCATTAATATTAAATGACACATCCTTTGAGTTTCGTTTAATGGTATTGGGCAGTATTTTTTAAAAATATCTATCTCTTTATCGCCGTAAATATTTTCTCCTTTTGGAATGGTTAAAACAACATCCCAATTAAAATCATGTCTAAACAGAAGGGGCGGAGCTCTCACATTTTTTGATGCTGATGAAGGTCTAAAATCCTCTTTATCCTTTCCTTTTCCAAAGGTATGACCTCCGTCAATTATAAATCCTCCTTTTTCAAATGCATTAACTCCAATGCCTGATGTTCCTCCCCTACCTGTAATATTTGAAAGAGTTTTTCCATCCAATTCCTTATTATATATCATTGATATTAATTTTCCAGTAGAAAGTGCCATTTGAGTTCCACTTCCTAAACCACTGTGTTGAGGTATTATATTTTTTATTTTTAAATAAATACCCTCCTCCCCAATGTAGTTTAAAATTTTCTTTGAAATATTGTATATTCTTTTTTCTATCTCATTTTTATTGATATTGTTAATATTATTCAATATATTTTTGTCAAATTCTATCTCAATATCTGAGCTCCCCCTCCCTTCAACTATAAAATTTGGATGGTTTAATGTAATACCTATACCTCCATCTACCCTGCCGATACTACCGTTCAAATCTATAAGCCCTAAATGAATCCTTGAAGGGGATATTATTGTTAATTTCATAATATTCACCGAAAAAAGAAAATTTATTAAATTAATGCTTCTATTAAATCTCCTCTTGTAATTATGCCTACAAGTTCTCCATTTTTAATTACAGGTAGCCTTTTAATTTTATTTTTAGTCATTACTTCAGCTGCTTCATTTATTGAAGCTTCTGGTGAAATGACAATTACATCCTTTGTCATTATATCTTTTACCTTTGTTTTTAATGCCTTTTCAATATCCTCCCTAAATTCTTCTATTTTTAACGTTGTTTTTAAAGGTAGTTCAATTAAATCAAAAGGGGATGGCAATACAATATTAAATTTTTCGTCATGGGTTGTAAGAGTTTTTATAATATCACTTTCGGATATAATCCCAACAAGATTTCTATCATCGTCTATTACAGGAGCTCCGCTAATCTTATGTTCTCTAAATAATTTAATTACATCCCTAATATCGTTATTTTGATTAACAACAATGGGTTTTTTCATTACAGAATCTACATTAACCATAAAATCACCAAATGATAATTATAATAATTTTATATTTATAATATAAAAAACTACGATAATATAATAAATTATAGGTATAAATATATATGACATTCTTTCAATATAAACCTGGTGAAAATAATGCATATAAGAATTAACAATGGTATCAATGAGTGTGATATTTACTTAATAGGCACAGCTCATGTTTCAGGCGAGAGTATAAAGGAAGTTGAAAGAGCCATAACTGACATAGACCCTGATTTAATAGCTGTTGAACTGGATGAGGATAGATTTTTTGCTATCACAAACGATAATCTCAATAAAGCTAATGGTAAAAATAACATCGATATATTAAAATTAATAAAGGAGGGGAATGTAGGTCTTTTTTTGGTTCATACGATTTTAGCAAATTTTCAAAAGGATATTGGGGAGAAGTTTGGTATAAAACCAGGCAGTGAAATGAAAAAGGCAGTGGATTTAGCCATAATATACAATAAACCAATATCTCTAATAGATAGGCCCATAAATATTACATTGAAGCGTGCATTAAAAAGCATGAGTTTAAAGGAAAAATTAAGCTTTTTATATGGAATTTTCGAGGATAAAGACGGCATGGAATTGGATGAAAAATCGTTAAATGAAATGGTGAATAATGCAGAGGATTTAATCCATGTATTAAAAGAAGTATCCCCTTCAATATATGAAGTTCTCGTAGATGAAAGGGATAAATTTATGGCAAAAAACATTTTTGAAATTAGCAAAGGGAAAGAAAGAATATTGGTGGTTGTGGGGGCAGGTCATTTAAAAGGAATAGCCAATTATTTAAAAAAGCTTGAAAAAAATGAAATAGATATAAATTTAAAGGAATTAATGGAGATAAAAAAAGGAAAAAATTATTTTAAAATGGTATTCTCAGTAATGATATTGTGTATTATATTATATGGATTTTATTCAATATCCTCAAATCCCGAAGCCCTAAAAAAACTAACTATTGATTGGATTCTTATAAATGGTAGTTTGTCTGCACTAGGGGCAGTTCTTGCCCGTGGGAAGATTCCATCAATTATTTCGGCATTTCTTGCGGCACCAGTCACATCTTTGATTCCAGTAATTGGAGCAGGTTATGTTGCAGGATTTGTTGAATTGAAATATAGGGGCATTACAACAGAGGATATCGACGAATTGTTTAAATCCGATGATTTAAAAAGGTTAATGAATAACAATGTGATAAGGGTTTTAATGGTTGCAACACTTTCCAGTATTGGAAGTGCCATTGGGACATTTTATTTTGTTCCAGGATTTTTAGGACATTTGTTTTAACATATTCTGCGAGAAGTTTGATAAATTCCTTCGGAATTTATAAATGTCTTCGCTACGCTCAGACATCCCCATCCGTAAGGGTGGGGATGAATCGCAGGCATTATTTATATATGGCATAAGTGGCAACATACTATTTATAAATAATCAAACTGTGATGCCAATGATAAGGACTCATAAGTTCCGCCTTTATCCTTCAAAGAGTATCCAAATAACAATAGAGGAGCATCTAAATATATGTAGATACCTCTATAACTATCTTTTGGAGCAGAAAACTAAAAATCCGAAACTAAATAAAATGGATACTCAAAAACTAATCACAGAACATAAGAAGGAGAATCCTGAACTTAAAAAAGTCCATTCGAAAGTCCTTCAAATGGTAAATAATAAACTTTGGGGGAACCTCAAAGCATTAGGCAAACTAAAACAGAACGGTCATAAGGTAGGTAAATTAAGATTTAAATCATCAAGGAACAGATATAAAACATTAGAATACAATCAATCAGGTTTCAAGATTAAGGATAACAAACTTCACCTATCTAAAATAGGTGAAATTCCCATAAAACTACACAGAAACATTAAAGGGAAGACTAAAAACGTAATCCTAAAAAAAGAACCTACGGGCAAGTGGTTTGCTTTCTTTCAAGTGGAAGAAGAACCTAAACCACTACCTAAAACTAACAAGGTTGTAGGTATCGATTTAGGAATCGATGGTTATACCATCGATTCAGATGGTAATAAATTCGAAAATCCTAAATTCATAGATAGAACTTTGGATAAAATAAAGAGAGTCCAAAAAAACATATCTAGAAAAGTAAAAGGTTCGAACAACTACAAAAAGACCAAACTAAAACTTATCAGGATTTACGATAAACTAAACAATCAGAAAAATGATTTTCTACATAAACTATCAAGATATTACATAAATAACTACGATAAAATAATTTTAGAAGACTTAAATATAAAATCGATGGTTGAAAATGGAAAATGTAAGACCTTAAACCGTCATATCCTTGACGGTTCTTGGCGTAAATTCATAAATCTACTTCTCTACAAGGCGGAGGGTGCTGGTAGAGAAGTAATATTAGTAAATCCCCATTATACTTCTAAAAAATGTTCCAACTGCGGGCATGTTGTTAAAGACTTAAAACTTTCAGATAGAATCTTTTTTTGTCCCAACTGCGGTTGGAAATCTGACAGGGACTACAATGCGTCCCTAAATATATTAAAGTCAGGGCTGGGAGAGTCCGTTGTGCCTGTTGAGGGGGGACCTCTACTCAGAGTTATACCTTATATAAAGGTAATCTCTGGGCAAGTATCCCCTATGAGTCAGGAAGCCTTGCCCGAAGGGCGAGGGCTACGAAAACCGAAAGGTTTTCGTTTAACCCCGTCCGTAAGGGCGGAGTAATTCACTTTCCTAAATATCATTATTATCTAATGTATTATATTGAAATCTAAAATTACTGCAAAAAAATCCATCATGCAATGAATGCCCCTTATTTGTGGCGTAAAAAACTCATTTAATTATTTAATTTAATTTTTATCCCATAAATTCTATTGACTATTAATACCATATCGATAGATTAATATATTATTACAGATACAAATATGTATGTATTATATATTTAGTATTATGAAAATGAAAAAATAAAAAGTGGAATGATGAAAAAAATATTTGTATTAATGGGGTTAATTACATTAACCTTTGGTATCTTCTTTGCTGGATGCACAGAACAGATGTCCGCAGACCAGATAGCAAAAAAGATGGAAGAGAAATACAATTCCATCACCGACATGAGCTGTAAGATGGTCATGACAACAAATATTCAGGACAATTCTAAATCAATAATTTATGCTTACAAATATAAAAAACCAAATAAAGTTTATATGGAAAATAATGATACCATAATGGTTTCTGATGGAAAAACTATATATGTATATGATAAAAAACAAAATACCTATATGAAAATGGATGCACCGCCACAACAGAATTGGGACTACGGAGCTCTCATAAAAAGCATGTTTGATTTATATGATATAAAATATGTTGGAGATGAAAAAGTTTCAAATAGGGATTGTTATGTATTGGAATTAACTCCAAAAAACAAAACTGGAAATATGGCTGTAAATATGGGAGCTCTGAAAATGTGGGTTGATAAAGAATACTGGCAACCATTGAAAATTGAAATGAATGGAAAAGGATTTTCAAGCATAATAGAATATCAAGACGTGAGATATAATATAGGAATTGGTGATGATGCGTTTAAATTCGCACCGCCTAAGGATGCAAAATTAGTTGAAAATAACATGCCAAAAGAAATGACAATTGAAGATGCACAAAAAGAAGTTTCATTTAATATATTAGTTCCAAAATATACCGCAGGTTATGAATTCAAGTCTGCAACACCTAATAAATATGGCGGGGAAGAATCCGTTATATTGAAGTATGCAAAGGATGAAAATCATGTAATTGTTATAATGGAGTCAAACTCTGGAAATAGCAATAACATGCCAAATGCCGAAAAGGTAAAAATAGGAGATATTGAAGGAGAATATGTTAAATCTATTGGAATCAATATGCTTTCATTTAAAAAAGATGGCATTACCATTATAATAGCAGGAGCTCTTGAAAAAGAAGAATTAATAAAAATAGCCGAATCGATGATTAATTAATACATATTCTCTTCCTTTTTCCTTTCTTCCTTTTCTTTTTTTAATATTTTTTATTTTATTTGTTTTATATATGATTTATTTTTATTAAATTCATCCCTTAAAGACATGTATAAAAGAGGTATCCAAAATATTAGCGAAATAATGTTAAATATTATTATTGGATAATCGTCCCTTAATAGTCCATAAATTAACCATAGAAACAAACCTGTTGTAAATGACATTACAAAATAGGGAGATATTCCACTCATGTCTTTTGTTTTTAATGACTTAATTAGTTGAGGGAGCGATGCAAAGGTCGTTAGTGTGCCTGCCATATATCCAATAATTGTGAAATCCAATGCCATGTTATCATCTTTTTGATTTTATTAATGTTCTATATTTTATCCCATATATATTTTAAGTAATATACAAAATTTTCCGTATAATTTAAAAATAAAAAGAAAACGGCTTCCTTTTTCTTTAAAAAAACATATATATGGGATATAGGAAAACACATTCCCGTTGATATTAAAAAAACATACAATTAAAACCGAGGTGTGCATATGTCTGGTTTGGATGTGTTCTTCTTTTTATGGGCAGCATCGTTAATATTTTTCATGAAAGCAGGGTTTATTGCATTGGAAATCGGTCAGTTCAGTCATAAAAATGCAGCTTACCACTGTGTTTTAAAATTGGTGGATTTATTCGCAGTGTTTTTAGGATATTTAGTAGTTGGTTATGGAATTTCTTATGGATTTGAATATATTATGCCATTGATAACTGGAACATTTGATGCCGAGCTCGGGGCATGGTGGATGAAGATGGCAGTATTTGCGGCGGCGGCTGTAACCATTATCACAGGTGGAGTTGCTGAGAGAATAAAAATTCTTCCATACTTTATAGGTGCATTACTTGTGGGTGGCGTGTTATATCCAATAGTTGAGCATCTTGTATGGGGCGGAGGATTTGCAAGTTTAGGAATATCCTTTGCTGACTATGCAGGAAGTGGAGCAGTTCATTTATTCGGTGGTTTAGTTGGATTGGCTGCGGCATGGGCATTAGGTCCAAGACTCAGAAAATACATAAACGGTGTTCCACAGGCATTGCCAGGACACAACATTCCAATTGCTGTTTTAGGTGCATTTATATTGGCATTTGGATGGTATGGATTCAACATAGGAAGTGCATCAGGTGTTGGTGATGGTTTAGAGCTCGTGCAGGTTGCAATAGCTACAACAATGGCACTTGCAGGAGGTATAGCAGGAGGAGCTCTGAGCTCAAGAAATGACCCACTCTATACAGCAAACGGTATGTGTGCAGGACTTGTTGCAGTATGTAGCGGTGTTAATATATTCACACCAATAGGAGCTCTGGTAGTTGGACTTATAGCGGGATTACAACAGCCATTCACATACAAGTTTATTGAAGAAAAATTGAAAATAGATGATGTTTGTGCTATTGGACCTGTTCATGCTATGAGTGGTTTTATAGGTGTAATCTGTGCAGGTATTCCATTTTTATTAAGGGACCCATCAGCAACATCATTTGTTGGTCAGGCGATTGGGGCAATAGTAATTGCTTTAATAGCATTAATCGGTGGTGTAATTATATACAAAGGGCTTGATTTAACAATAGGTTTAAGAGTTTCAGAGAAAGCAGAGAAAGAAGGACTCGATGAAGGTGTTCTTCAAGTAAGGGCATACTCTGAAATGGATTAATATAATATATTCATAATAATCCTTAATTATTTTTTATTTTAGGAATTAGGATTCTTCTTTCCGTGGTAATCTATTTATCTAATTTTAAACTTTAATTATACTGGTGATAACATGAAGAAGGTTGAAGCAGTAATTAGACCTGAAAGAATGGATATTGTTAAAAACGCATTAGCAGAAGCTGGTTATATTGGAATGACCGTTAATGAAGTTAAAGGTAGAGGTATTCAGGGAGGAATTACCGAGAGATACAGAGGAAGAGAATATATTGTTGATTTAATCCCCAAAGTAAAAATTGAAGTTGTAGTTAAAGAGGAAGATGTGGAGGAGGTAATTAAAATCATCTGTGAAAATGCTAAAACAGGAAACCCCGGGGATGGAAAAATATTCGTTATGCCAGTTGAATCAGTTGTAAGGGTAAGAACTGGCGAAAAAAATGAAAATGCTATTTAATTATTTCATTAATTTTTTTACCATTTCATTTTTCACTATTTTTATTTATTTCATATTTTACTTATTTTCATCTTATTTTACAATATTTATTGATGTAATTAAATTATTAAATTTTCGAAAGGTATATATATGCCCTATTTAATATAAAGGAGCAGGAATGGGAATTCCTTTTCTTAATGTTTCTAACTTTAAAGGTGATAGTATGAAAAAGGTTGAAGCAGTAATTAGACCTGAGAGAATAGATATTGTTAAAAACGCATTAGCAGAAGCTGGTTATATTGGAATGACCGTTAATGAAGTTAAAGGTAGAGGTATTCAGGGAGGAATTACCGAGAGATACAGAGGAAGAGAATATATTGTTGATTTAATCCCCAAAGTAAAAATTGAAGTTGTAGTTAAAGGGGAAGATGTGGAAGATGTAATAAAAATCATCTGTGAAAATGCAAAAACAGGCAATCACGGAGACGGGAAAATATTCGTTATCCCAGTAGAAACCGTTGTAAGAGTAAGAACAGGGGAAAGAGACGAAGAAGCAATTTAATAAAAATAAAAACACAAAAAGGTGATATTAATGGCTACAGCTGATTTAATAAATCAAACATTGGTAAATAATACAATTGCATCATTGCAATCAGCAGGGATTGATACAGCAGGAGCAACCAATGTAGTAAATGCATTAACTACAATGGCAAATGCAAGCGATGTATTTTTCTTAGTAGTAATGGGTGTCCTTGTCTTTATGATGCAGTGGGGCTTTGCCATGCTTGAAGGTGGGCAGGTTAGAAAGAAAAATGTTAATAACGTTATGATGAAAAACATGGTTGATTGGTTGATTGGCTGTGTTTCATGGTTGTTTATAGGTGGTGTTCTCTGTGCTTCAATAAATCCATCAGATTTCATAAGCTGGTGGCATCAAATATTTGGAACTGACTGGTCAAACAATGGTTTAGACTTGGCAAACTGGTTCTTTGGTTTGGTATTTGCCGCAACAGCCGCAACAATCGTATCAGGAGGAGTTGCTGAGAGAATAAAATTTGGTGCCTATGTGTTGATATCAATAGTAATTACAGCACTCTTGTATCCATTGTTCGTATATTTGGGTCCTTGGGGGGCAAGTATAGTTCCATGGCATGACTACGCAGGAAGTTTAGTAGTTCATGGTTTAGGGGGATTCTTAGCATTAGGTGCCATTGCGGCATTGGGTCCAAGAGTTGGAAGATTCTTGGATGGAAAATCAGTTCCTATATTGGGTCATAACATACCTATGGCAGTATTCGGGGCATTTGCTCTTGCTATTGGTTGGTATGGATTCAATGTCGGGAGCTCACTTGCATTGGGAGACATAAGCGGATTAGTATGTGCCACAACAACACTTGCCATGGCAGGTGGTGGTATCGGAGCTCTCCTAATGTCAAAGAAGGATGTGTTATTCACAGCAAATGGTTTAGTTGCAGGGCTTGTGGCAATCTGTGCTGGAACTGATATAGTTAGTCCAATAGGCGGTTTGTTGATAGGTCTCATAGCAGGAGCTCAGGTTCCAATAGTTTATAAACTCGTTGAAAACGCAGGATTGGATGATGTCTGTGGTGTTGTCCCAGTTCATGGAACAGCAGGTGTTGTTGGGGCAATATTGGCAGGGGTATTTGGAATGACTGCATTGGGTGGAACAGGAGATGTTAGTTTGGTAAATCAGATAATAGCATCAGTATTCTGTATAGTATATGGTACAGGTCTTGGATTTGTGCTTGCTAAAATAGCAGGAATATTCACAGGAGGTCTCAGAGTATCAGAAGAAGATGAGAAAAGAGGTCTTGACTTAGCAGAACACAGGTTATCAGCATACCCTGAGGAAGAAATGGTTTAAATTAGTTAGATATATTAAAAAATATTTCTTTTTATTTTATTCAGTATTTATTATTATATACAGGGGAGAGGGTAATTTACGATTAAAATACTATTAATTTTCAATTTTTTTAATTTTTCATAATTTAAATATTAAATTTTTAAAAGTTAAAAATAATATTTTTTTATACATTAATTACATTTATACCAATATTATATTGATGGATGGTATTATGGATTTCAAAGAAGAGTGCTACAATTTAGTTAAAAAAGTTCCAAAAGGAAAAATAACCACATATAAGGAAATTGCAGAAGCACTTGGAACAAATGGATATCGAGCTGTTGGAAATGTATTGAATAAAAATCCAAATCTTATAACTGTTCCATGCCATAGAGTGGTTAAATCAAACGGTGAAGTTGGAGGGTATGTAGAAGGCATAGAAAGGAAAATAGAACTTTTAAGAAGTGAAGGGATACCGATTAAAGACAATAAGGTAATAGATTTTGAAAAATACTTTTTTAGGTTAAAAAATAATAAATTTAAAAAATAATGAACACCAATATTTTATTGGTGATTATTATGGTTTTTGGATTATTCAAAAAATCAAAAAAGAAATCTCTAAATGATTTCTTAGATGAAAATAAAGGAAAGATTTTGAAAATAAATCTAAATAAACCCCTTGACTGTATATGCGATTTCACATATAACTTTGTATGGCAGAGCTCCTTCGACTACAACCAAAAAGTAGTTGATGAAGTATCTTTTAAAGATTTGGTGGAACATTTAAAAAATAGAGGAATAATATGTATTAAGGGGAATGTAGGGCATAGATTTTGTAGTTCCATGGGTGCGGACTTGAAATACTTTGGAGGAAGCGGGGGCAAAATTGATACTGGAATTGTAATTGTTGATGGGGATGTAGATACAAGATTTGGAATAAGTATGGTCTCTGGAACGGTTTATGTGAATGAAAGAAATAAGATAAAAGAACCTATTGGAAACATTGTTGAAGTTGAAAGCGACATTAAAGGATATAGAAAATTCATATCTATTACCGAATATATTGAAGGAAGATATAAAAATGAAAAACTTTTAAAACCGAATAAATTCGATAAAAATAATTATAATTTAATTTTAAATGATAAAATTGTAAGAGACACTGTCGGAGCTCGGCTGGAAAAAGATGCAACAATAACAATAAATGGAGACGTTGATTTATCCACAGGAATATTGATGAAAAAAGGAAAGGTTGTTGTAAATGGAAATGCCGGGAAAAACACAGGTGCAGTTTTAAATGGTGGGACAGTTGTAGTTGATGGAAATACAGGAGATTTCACGGCGTTTGAAATGAAAAGTGGAACAATTATCGTGAATGGAAATGCTAGAAAGTTTTTAGGTGCTAAGAAAAAAGGTGGAGTGGTTTATGCCAAGAATGGTTCGCCAGTTCCACCGACAAAGAAGATTCCTTTGAATGATGAAGATAAAACTATATTAAATAAATATGGATTTATTGGAAAATTCTACAAATTTCAATAAATAACAATAGTGATTAATAATTATTTCATTTAAATTAACAAATATATATTCCTAAAATAAAAATAAGCCTTGGGCGGAGTTCAAACGCAAACTTTAAAAAATCTCAAAATTGCTTCGCAATTTATACGATTTCTCGCTATCGCTCGAAAGTTTGCTATTCAAAGTCCAAATACTACTCCGCTTCGCTTCGTAGCATTTGGAACCTAAAAATAAAGCCTTGGGCGGGGTTTGAACCCGCGACCTTCTGCTTACCAAGCAGACGCTCTACCAGGCTGAGCCACCAAGGCACCAAGTTATATAAAATATAAACTAGTATATAAAGTTTTCGGTTGATTAGAGGTTGATTAAATTTATAGTATAGCCCTTCAATCTATACAATAAAATTATTTAAAAATAAAAAATAAATTTTAATTGTTAATTAATTAAGTTCCCACTCTTATGGGCTCTGAGAGGTCTTTTATAATTCTTATCACTGAGTATGCTGCCAATGCAGAAGTTTTGGGATTATCTTTACATGGATTATTCTCAACTGTGGTTTTTATAGTGCCTATGGAGCCTTTAACAACTATCTCATGTTTATTTGATACTGCGGAAGGGTCTGCTACTATCTTAACTTTCGCAGGGACTTTCGATGCCAATGAAAGAACCACCGATACATTTATATTTTGTGGGAATTCTTTAATGGCTTTAAATACATCCCCTTCAAAAACTGTTGTTGGTTCTGAAATGGCTTCTGCATCTATTCCAAGGTTCTTTAATGCATCTTTTAATCCATAAACGGGTTTTGTTGTTGTAAGGATTACCTCTTCAATAGTTCCTAATGATGAGGCCTTAATGGCATCAACACCGGCAATTGCTCCTGAGGGAATGTATATTTTTCTATTGTTTTCTTTTGCGAGATTGTATAATTTTAAAAATAAGTCCTTATCTGCAAATGCCCCAACGCTCATTACAATTATATCTTTTCCATTACTGAGAGCTTTGGATACAGTTTCATCAACTGCCTTAACTGATGCACATTCTATTACTATGTCTAAGTTCTTACCCACTAGTTCATCTATTGAATCACATACTTCTGCATTCACTAATTTTCCGAGCTCTTCTGATTTATGTCTATTTTTGTCGTACAATGCAACTATTTTTGGATTTATTTTTCCGGACATTACTGCTTTTACTATCAATGTGGCGATTGTTCCACATCCAACCACGCCTATTTTTAACATTTTAGCATCACTTCGTAATTATTAATTCCTTTTGAACAGTAACTAAAATATTCATTAAATAACATATTAAATAATGTTTTAAATTGCTTTTTTTAACTCCCTAATTTAAAAAAAATAAGATTTATGGTAATTTTTTCTCTGTTGCTGGCGGTTTTATTAAGATAATATTACCTATTGATTCCACTATTTTATATGGGAGAATTATCTTTTTAGATGGGTCACTTACATTATCCCTTAAACATCCTCTTGATGCATCGGATATCACAATGCCACTTACTGATGATTTTTCAATATCTATCATGGCATCATAAGTTTCTCCAACATAAAGTCCCTTTGTTGTGTATATTTTTTTACCCAATATTTCACTAATTTTAATAGCCATTTTGAAACCTCCAATATTTGGATATGCAACATTATTATATTTGCCATATATAAATGTTTAATTATAAATCGATATCATCAATACTTATTTTTTCAGCACCATATAATTCCTTTGCTCTCAAATATATTAATTCATCTGCCTTGTTATTTTCATCCATAATTACAATAACCTTGGAAGGATTTAATTTATTTATCAGCTTATTTATCTGCTCCTTGATTATACCACATTTTTTTTCAATGCCTTTAAGAGCCTTTTCTGGCATATTTGGATTTATAACTTTCATATCCTCGGCTTCTAAAACACCCTCCGTGGAGATTATATTTAAGTTTGGCATTTTATTTTTTAGATTTTTCAACAATTTTTTATTGCTCACAATATATAGGGCACTTTCATCCAGCTGAGCTCCTCCTTCAAACTCAAACCCAAATTCTTTCAATACATTGTTAAGATGTTTTTGGGTTTGTAGTATTAATTTACAAAATATTTTTGCCTCATCATCATTTAAATTATGTAGCGGTGCTTTTTTGTAAAGGTAATCATCTGCCTCAATAAGTGCGTAAAATGCCTTTTTAAATTCAGCTACATTAATATTTCCAGATTTTGCATCTTTATACGTTACGTTTTTAGATTCTGCAATTTTATGGGGTTTGGCATTTTTTAATTTTGATGATTCCTCATCCAACTTTGATATTGTGGCTACTGACTTTTTTATAAGTATTTTTGAATCGTCTATTCTGTTCATTGTATCACATTAATAAATTACTTATGGTTTCTTTTAGGTATTTTAGGATATTTTTTAATATATATGGCATATGTTCAAATTATTGGTTATTATCATTACCATTATTATTTTCCATTTCCATTCTTTCGAGCTCCTCCACTAGTAATGTAATAAATACTCCTACATCAGTGACTACTCCTATTGCCTGGGAGGTTCCCCTATCCATTAATTTTGTTACAGTATCTGAATTGATATCCACACATACGGTTTTTATGTATGATGGCATTAGATTTCCAGTAGCTATGGAATGTAATAATGTAGCCATCATAATTACCATTTTTTTATCGAGTATTGCTTCTCTCATCTTGTTTTGAGCATCGATAATATTTGGAATAACATCTGGAAGAGGTCCATCGTCCCTTATACTACCTGCAAGCACATAAGGAACATTATTTTTTACACACTCATACATAATTCCGCTTTTAAGTATGCCCTGTTCAACGGCATTTTTGATACTACCTGCCCTCATAATGGTATTTATGGCATATATGTGGTGCTTATGACCTCCAAGAACAGGTTTTCCAGTTTTTATATTCACTCCAAGGGAGGTTCCATATAAAACACTTTCCATATCATGAGTTGCAAGAGCATTTCCTGCAAGAAGTGCCTGAATATAACCCATTCTAATGAGTTTTGCGAGAGCAGGGCCCCCACCTGTGTGTATTACCGCAGGACCTGCTACAATAGCTATTCCCCCTTTCCCTGTTTTTTTGTATTCTTCTCTTATCTGATACATTTCTTTTGCTATTTTTCTTATAATTGCCTGTTTAGGCTTTTCAGCAGATACCTCAGAGTTCATAAATTCAAATAACTCCCCTTTTTCCCTTGGTCTCTCTGGCGGCATAACTCTAATACCCTTATGCCCTACAACAATTAAATCCCCCTTCTTAATGTCTCTCATAACCTTTGTTTCTGCCCTTTTTTCGTTGGGATAAACTACAATTACTGCGTCCATCTTTGGTTTTTCAACTTCTATCCATTCATTGTTGTATTTTATATATGTTGGATGGTTCGTTGTTGAATAAAATCCATCAGGTAAAACTTTGTCCTGTTCAGCTGGTTTTATCTCTACATTTTCAATTTCTGGAATTTCCGCCCCTATATTTTGCAGTTCTTCCAGTATCCTATCAAGATGAGCCTGATTTTTACCAATTACCAATAATTTTGCATAGGATGGGTCAGTCTTTCTTTTTCCTATATCAAACTCTAAAACCTTATAATCTCCATCGAGCTCCAAAATTGTATCAAATGCCTTTGGAAGTATTAAATTATCAATAATGTGCCCTCTTAATTCAATTTCCCTAGCAAACATAGAATCACCAAGTTTTTATTTTCTCCACCATATGACTAATATTGCAAATATTACAATATATTTTATAATATAAATGAGTAATGTTCCCTTTTAATCTCTGGAACATCTGCAAAACAATCGGAAGTTATTGAGTTTAGCATAAATCCATCCATACCTTTTAAATTAACTAAGAGACATCCCTTTATTGTGATGTTAATATTCGGAGCTCTCCTTCTCATCTCATCCACAAGTAAAAGAAGGTCCTTAATCTTTCCAACTTTATCAATATCTCCGACATTTTTTAAATCCATTAAATTTTTGTCATGCACGATTAATTGATGAATCATCATCTCTTTAACATCAGTGTTATTGTTTAGTATCTCTGCCAGCTCAATAAGTTCATTTTCATTAAAATTTGGAATATATATGCTCCTCACAATGGTGTGTATATATTTTGACGATAGTTTTATATTATTTAAAACCTTTTCGAAAGTATCTGAATTTGTAAGAATTTTATGAGTTTCAGGTTTTGAAGCACTTAAACTTATCATTACAATGTCAAGCCCCATTTCCTTAAATTCTTTTATTAACTCCTCATTTAAATTGACTCCATTTGTCTGTAAATCACACCTTAAATTTAGTGATTTTGTAAATTCTATTGCCTTTTTAACCTTATCAGGATAAGTAAGCGGCTCTCCATATTGACTAATTGTTATTCCAGTATGTCCTTTGGTGTCAGGATTATCAGGGTCAATCCCATAAATTCCTGATTTTATTTTTAATAATTTTGAATAACAAAATATACAATCATGTTCGCACTTTTGAGTTATTTCTATTGACGGGTGGTGGTGCGGATTTTTATTATTTAAATCAAGCCCTTCACAACCGATACAGTGTTTTGATACCTTTAAATTTTTCACAATAGACTCTAATTTATCGCAAATTTCATTTCTTAGAACAATTTTCAATATCTCACCTTAATCCAATAAGTGTTTTAAGATATGTCCAGTTTCTTTTTTTATTATATTCATTGCAGTTTTACAGGCGTTTAATGAACCGGGTAGTGCATATATTATTTTATTTCGGTAAATTCCAGCAGTTGCCCTTGAAAGAACTGTTGCATACCCTACCTCATTGTAGCTTAAATTGTGGAATACTATTTTAAATCCGTCGAGCTCCTTCTCAAATAACTCTCTCAACACATCGGGTGTGTTGTCCCTGTTTGATATTCCAGTTCCCCCAGTAATTACGATGCTATCTATGTCAAAAAAATCTATTATATGATTTATTAAACCTTTCAACATGTCTTTGTTATCGGGAATTAGTGCGTAATATTGAGCATTTAATTCATCCCTTAAATAATTCCCTGATTTATCATCAACATTCTTTCCAGATAGGAGCTCATTAAATCTACTATCACTTACAGTTATTACTGCATATTTTACATTTTCCAATCCTTTGTGCATAGTTTCACCTTTTTAAACATATGGATATATATTTATCAATGAAATTAGAGAAATTATAAAATAATAAAAATTATTTTTTTTTGATTATGGTTTATAGATATTTTACACGCCGTTTAAAACTGTTTAGTTTTTTGTGAGTGTATGGGAGCATTTAGTTTTCGAAATGTTTATATAGTATTTTCATGCATAGTTTATAGTGTCAATCTAATCAACCCCAAGACTTTCCTAAACCTCTTTTAAACATGTTAAAACATCCAACAAATTGTCGAATTGATGGGTGGAGCTGGGGTCCCCACGACAGGGGAGGAGACCGATGACATGCTCCCAATGAACCCAGAGGGATATAAGGTTGATGACGCCCAAGTCCAATATGGGCATTTACTCACCAACGCTTACATTGGACAGACCCCATATAATAATTTAACTTTAAAAAAACAAAATTATACTTTTGATGTAAAATAAAGATATGTAATATATATCATGTAAAAAAATATTTTTATAAGGTTATAGGATTACAACGTAATAAAACGCTTTATTTATTAATTATATATTATTTTCACAATTTTCATAATTATTCAATATCACAATGTCCTTCAAAATATTTTTTTAAATTTCTTCTTACTTCACCTATTGTATATCCCATTTTTATTGGTACATTATCCTCTCGGTTTAATATCTCAATTAAATGTGCCACCCTTGGAAGTCTCAAATTTGCTTTTCTAATTATTTCGCTGTCGTTAAATACCACCTTTGGTTCCCCTTCTTTTATTATTTGCCCTTCGCTCATAATATATACTTTATTTGCATATATTGGCACTAAATCAACATCATGGGTGGATATTATAATAGTAATACCCTTTTTATTTAAATTATATAATAATTTCATAATATGGGAAGCTCCAATTGGGTCCAATCCTGCTGTTGGTTCGTCCAATACAATTACTTCTGGTTCCATTGCCAAAATTCCTGCTATGGCCACTCTTTTTTTCTGCCCTCCGCTTAAATGGTGTGGTGGTTTATTTTCAAATTGTTCCATACCAACTGCCTTTAACGCCTCTTTTACTCTTTTTTCAACTTCTTCCTTGCTAAGTCCTAAATTTAAAGGTCCAAATGCCACATCCTGCTTCACTGTTGGGGCAAATAGCTGGTCGTCGGAATTCTGAAAGACTATTCCAACGGTTTTTCTAACTTCCAATAAGGATTTACTATTGTATTTTATTGGTTTTCCTTTAACTAATACATTCCCCTTATAGGGCTTTAATATGCCATTAAAATGTAAAAATAATGTACTCTTACCTGCACCATTGGGTCCCAAAAGTGCAACCATTTCTCCTTTTTCTGCTTTAAAATTTATTCCATTTAATGCCTCTGTTCCATCAGGATACTTATAATATAAATTTTCTACTTCAAGAATGCCCATTATTTCACCTGTTATTTTATTGGAATCAAACGCCAAATATAATTTGAAATCTTTTTAGTTAATTCATTAAGGATATTATCAATGTTTTTATTTTCAAATATTTGGTTAAAATTTTCAATATTATCAAATTTTACTTCAATATTTTCATTGTTATTAGATGATTTTATTTTTACAACAACAAAATCGTTATTTAAATGTAAATTTATATATCCGTATATTTCACTAAGAAGAAAATTAAAACCTTTTTCTACATTATCAACGCCTGTGCTTGAATATAAATCGTAATGAACATTTCTATGGCATTCCCTACATAATGTTATTAAATTATCAAAATTATTATTCTTTGAATTTTTATCAATGTGATGTATTTCTAAATAAGAATATCCACACTTATCACATTTATATTGGTTTTCTAAAATTAGATTGTCTTTCACATCCTCAGAAACAATCCTAAATTCTGATTCTACATCTTTCTCAATCTCTTCCATAGTCATTTTAGCAAGTTTATAGGATAAAACATATTTTAGTCTCCGTAATACTGCATCTTTTATAAAATCCTCGTCATAAATCAACATATTTTCTGATTTTGAATATATTGTAATAACTAATTTACCCTCTGAAATTTTTTGAATAGTTGTAAAAAGGAAATTATCGTATTCATCAATCTTATCGGAAATATGGGTCCTATAATGGCATTGTTTGCATAGTATTTTAAAACTTCCATTTTTTGAAATGTGTATTTGCAAATATTCATGTTCGCATATATTGCATTTATATCCATCCCTTTCTAAAATTTTTTTTCTAATTCTGGAAGGAAGTCCTTTATTTTTTACATTGCTCATGATACCCCATATTCTAAATTATTATTTAAACTAGTTTAAAATCCTTTGTTATATATGCTAATGTTATCAATATTATTTCAAACAGCCCCATCATTAATAAATATTTCAACTCAGGATTTTCTATGTTTCCAAGTATTTTTAAATCTCCATTATATCCCCGTGAGCTCATAGTTATAAATAATGTTTCTCCCCTATCCCATGTTCTTATAAACAGATTTGATGCAAGTAGTCCAAGTGATTTATAAGTTGTTTTTAAATTTCTATATCCTAATCTAGTTTTTTGGGCATTCTCCGTTCTAATCATTTCCTCCAATAAAACAAACACATATCTATACATCATCATAGCAATATCCAACATGGCATTTGGAACCCTCATCTCCTTCAATACATAAAAGAGCTCAGTCATAGGGGTGGTTAATGTCAAAAATAATGTTGAAGCCACGCCACCAAGCATCCTACTAAATACCAACAATCCGAGCTCAGCCCCATACCTATACAATGAAATATCAAAACCAAATAAATTTAATGAAAATAATGCATCCCCCTGACCATATATGAATGCCATAAGAATTACTGTGATTAATCCAAATCCAATCGGAGCTCCCATGAATTTTAAATAAATGTTTTTTGGAACTTTTGCCTTAAACAGTGTTAAATAAACCATTATAGATGCAATAATAAGGGGAACAATAACCGATTTAGAAAAAACACAAATCAACAATGTAGATATTGAAAATATTACCTTCAATTTTGGATTTACATGCCTTAATTTGTTGTAATGTGCTATATTGTCAATAATATTTTGTAGCAAAACCTTCACCTGTAAATTTTAAATTTTAATAATGGTAAAACAAATATAAAAAAGAAATAATTAAAAAAATAATTATAGTGTGGGTCATATTACACCCTAACCTCTAAGACTTTCATATAAGGATAACCTCTGGTAATTAGATTATATAATGCTAAAACCTGTGCAGAAGCCACTGCACAGAAGCAGAATATTTTTTTACGAACATAACCCTTAACATTTGTCCAATACTTATTCATAAATCTATTCTTTAATATCGAATTGGTATGTTCTATTTTAACTCTTATCTTAGAGACTTCTTTCGGAAGTTTCTTTTTGTTTTTCTTACCTAATCTCCGTGGATTATGGGCAGTTATTAGTTCGTTTTGGTATAACTCCTTAGCTTTTTTTTAAATCTTTTGAATCATAGCCCGCATCTGCGCAGGATTTTTTGGTAGATACTAACAATTTATCAGCCACTTTAACGTCATGAGTATTTGCCGCGGTAAATTCTGCTCTCAATGGTATTCCTCGCTTATCCACTGCTAAGTGTAATTTAAAGCCTTTGAATATCCCTTCACTATTGTATCCTATTTTTCCATCTTTGTCCATTTCATCCCTTATTGGAGTACTATCATATATTGACCATTCAGGATTATTCAGTTCAATATATTTATCACCTAATAAAGTAATTATTGCATGCAATTCTTCATCAAGGGATTTTTTCCATCTATCGATGGTTCTCCTACCAGGACAAGATTTAAATCCCAATGTTTTTAAAATCTGAGGATTATTTTGTAAGTGTAATACTAACGCTCTATTTGAGTGTATGCCTTTTAAAAAGGCATACACTAATAGTTTAAGCCTCAACTCTAAATTATATCCTTTCCTCCCTACCTTTCTTCGTTTAGGGATTCTATTAATTAAATCTGATGTAATTATCTTATTTACCACTTCCTCAGCCTTCATAATATCGTCTTTTTTATAATATTATATTTAGTATAGGTTATATATTTTGACCCATACTAAAATAATTATATTATGCAGAATATACTTTTCTAGCTTTGAAGTAGCCTATATAGTATCCAATAATTATAGCACCAATTGCAGCCTGTAATGCGAACAATAAACTTTCAATTTCCCCACTTGGTGGTTCCCATATTGGATGGAACCATGGATGATAGTTAGGATTCATCTCTTCAATTGCTTCTCCTCCCGCATCATCTGAACCTCCAAAATAACCATCATGCTCACCATGTCCCGCATACATTACAAGGGGTGCCACTGTTAAAATAATTACACCCAATATCATTGCTATGTGTTTTCCTTCCATTATTCAGCACCTCCACTTGGTACTGCTGAGTAATTAGGAACTTCGCTTTCATCGATTACTCCTAATTTCAAAAGTATATCAGGTCTTAATTCTTTAATTTTATCCCACAACAATGCTGTTAATAAACCTTCTGCTATTGCAAGTGGAACTTGTGTGACTGCATATATTCCTAAAAATACCGTCAATGTGTGTATTGGGTCTGAACCTGGAAATGCCAGTGTAAGTTGAACTGCTGTGGTAATGTAAGTTACCCAGTCTGCAATAATTGCCACTATCATTACAACCCATGTTGAGTTCATTTTTCCCTTTAAAGCTTTCCATACTAACCATCCTGCAAATGGACCCATTATACCCATTGAGAATATATTGGCTCCAAGTGTGGTTATACCACCATGTGCTAACAATGTAGCTTGGAATATTAAAACAATAGTTGCTAACACTGAAGTAACTGCTGGACCAAATAAAACTGCACCAAATCCATTTCCGCAAGGGTGGGAACAGCTTCCCGTTACAGAAGGCATTTTTAAGGAACTCAGTATAAACATAAATGCCCCCGCAACTGCTATCAATGGTTTTGCCTCTGGATTTTCTTTAAATATTTTATTCAATTGCATAATACCATATGCCACTACTGTACCAGATATTACAAACCAAATTCCACACCACATTGGTGGTAGGAACCCTTCCATTATGTGCAAGATATCACCTCACGGCATATATAAAATCCATATGTTATTAAAGTATAGTTAAAAAATATACATTTTCCTTTAATTAATCTAATATATAAATTTAACTATTTTTTATTGATGTTAAAATTATGTTTATATGTATTATTAAATAATTTAAGTATATCAAAATAAAACTGTGAGAACATGAATAGGAAATTGGCAAAATATTATGATAACCTGGCAAAAGAATATAATAAGCTGTATTATGGGAGTAAATTGAAGTGGATGAGAGAAATAGAAAATATAGTGATGGAAAATGAAATTAAAAGGGATTATTTAGTTCTTGATATTGGATGCGGAACAGGTGAGCAGTTGCAAAAATTGAATAATAATCCTGCCATAGGTCTCGATATATCCATAGAAATGGCAAAAATAGCACACAGTAAAACAAATAAATTCGTTGTAGTGGGGGATGCCGAAAACCTCCCATTTAAAAGTAAAACCTTTGACTGTGTAATATCATTTTTCGGAGCTCTGAATCATGTGCAATTGAACCGAGCTCTGAAAGAGATAAGACGAGTTTTAAAAGATGATGGGATTTTAATATTTACCGTTGCAAATGTCTATGATATAAGATGGATACTTAAAACCCTAAGGCGAAAAGGAATAAAAAGCACAAAAAAAGCTGTTAAAAATAAAAAAGGGGAGATTGTAAAGTTCATAGATGGAAAAAGAATAAAGGTAAAAACAAAATTTTATGATTTAAATGATATTGAAAATGCACTGAATAAGTATGATTTTCATATAAACTACACATTTGGAACAAATATTACAAATTCATTTATAGACAAATTCATTTATAAAAGCTTTTTAAAGAACTTTGGATGCTATATCGGAGTTGTTGCAAAGAAAATTAATTTAACTGACAGTGTGATTATGATATTCCTTTCTTTATTAGTTCTTTACCACACTTTTTAACGATTTCATAAAACGATAATCCATAGTTGTAGCTTAAGTATTCGATGCAGTTTGATACTACCGCCATAAATCTAATGAATCCAATATTACTCTTTTCAGAAGTTATGTAATTCCCTTCAACTTCTAAAATCGATTTATCCCTTTTATGTTTTTCTTCTATCTTTGGTCTCTTCATATACTCGATTATAATGTTCTCCGCCTTCTTTTTATAGTTTGTAGAGACTAAATACTTAGGTTTTTTCTGATTTTCCATTTGCACAGCAACGATTTTAACCTTGCCAACATTTGGAATATTCACAATCCTATCGGATAATTTGAACTCTATTCCATTAATCGTCCTTAATTTGAACTTTCTTTTTTGAAAATCCTTTTCGAACAATTCTTCCACTTTAACCTTCTTACTGAAAAACTCGATTATAATGTTTTTCCTAAGTTTGCCAATGTATTCGATTCCCAATCCCTTACATCCCTTTAGAATTTTCTTTGTTGTGATAAAACTGTCCCCTATAACCGTCCTGATGTTAGTTTGAGATAAAAATTCAATGATTTCAATAAATATGTTTGTGGATTTTTTGTCGAGTGGTTTTATCGTAGTGTGAATAGTATAAAGCCCTTTTTTTTGTGATAGATACAGCAGTTTATTTGCTCTTGATATAGTTTGCTATGATTTTCGATGTAATTGTATCTAATACTACAACCATAAATATTTTCACTCCATCTTCTTAATAATGTTGAATCGATTATTGCAGCGTATTTAAATCTATTGTCATTCAAAATGTCGGGAAGGTTTAATAATTGAGCGTATAAGTAAAACTCTTCTTCGAAGAGTTTTTGCAAGTTTTTAACGATAGTTGTTCTGTGGATTTTTGAAATACTTTCTGAAAATGCTTTAATAGTTTTTATCGGCGTTAACGTTCTAACCAATGCAAACTTAGATAATTCTTCCGAACAGTTAAATCCTAAACTATTTATAGAATTAGTGAGCATATTACTTAATGTCTTTAGCATGCTGAATTCACCGTTTTTTAATGAGATATTTAACTACTACCTATTTCTATTTTTTGATTTTAAAGATGGTATTGTTAATTCACACTGTCAGAATTTAAGTTAATGTTTTTGTATTTGGTTCTTTATGGTTATTTGGAGTAAGTTAAACATCCACAAAATAAAATTAAAAGTAAAAAAATAGAAAAAAAGTTTTTATTTTTTCGTCATTCTTAACGTTATTAATGGAATTGCTATTAATGTTAATATTATTGCTCCTAAAGGGGTTGGGGATTTTGTTATTTGTGTTGGGGTTGGTGTATCTGGTGCATTATATTTTATAATTAATGTCATGTTAAGAGTACTAGGATAATGTGGATAAACAGTACCGTACCTAAAGGTTATCTTACCATTCTTTAGTACTCTATTTTTATCTAAGTTATAGGTATTTATCTTATTTATAGGATCACCTATTCCCCCTATTAAAAAATTATAATCCCAGGAATCAGGATAATAAAACATTATTATATCAGTACAATATGCCTTTAATGTTATACTTGTTATATTACTTGAATTTATATTTGGTGGTATATTGTAAGAAAATGAATATACCGCCGAATCAGTAATCTGTTCGGATGTTGAATAAATCAGTGTCTTTTCTTCCCCATAAACTACTCCACTTAAAAGAAAAATACATAAGAAAGTAAAAAATAATCTTTTCATAATTTCACCATTTTTAATATCATACATGAAAAAAACATTATCCAAAAACCATATATTTATTTATTTATTTATTTATTTTACAACTTTGAATATTTAAATTAATAAATAAAATTTTCAAAAATTAAACTTTTAGCATTCATTTTTATCATAAAATAAACCCATAACTCATACATTTCATATATAATTTAAAAAGAAAAACAATATAAAAATAATTATTCGTTTGTAATATATCCTTTAACAGCACTCTTTGCCGCAATTGCTGGGGATGCTAAATATATTTCAGCATTTACATTGCCCATTCTTCCTTTAAAGTTTCTGTTTGTTGTAGCTAAACATACTTCACCATCTGCAAGAACTCCCTGGTGAGCTCCTAAACATGGACCACATCCCGGTGTGCATATGAGAGCTCCGGCATCAACAAAAATATCAATCAAACCTTCATTCAATGCCTGTTTAAATATTGATTTTGATGCAGGAATTACAATCAGTCTTACGTCTTTATGAACCTTTTTTCCCTTCAAATACTTTGCCGCAATTCTTAAATCATTTAATCTTCCATTTGTGCAGGAGCCAATAAACACCTGGTCGATATGTGTTCCATTTACTTCTGAAACTGGTTTAACATTATCTGGATGGTGCGGGCAGGCAATCTGCTCTTCCATATCGGTTATATCTATATCTATTACCTTATAATAATCCTCTTCTTTTTCATTTACTGTAATTCTGTTCTGTTTTAAATTCAATAGTTCCTTTTCACTAATTCTATTTTTTAGGTAGCTATATGTTGTTTCATCTGCCTCGATTAGCCCGGCCTTTCCACCCATCTCAATAGCCATGTTGCTTAAAACCATCCTGTCTTCCATATCTAAATTTTTAATGGCTTCTCCACCGTATTCAAGAGCCATGTATGTGGCTCCTCTTCTTCCAACCTCTTTACAGATTCTTAAAATAATGTCCTTTCCGGTGATTTTCTCATTTTTTCCATTTACATTTACTCTAATTGTTTTTGGAACCTTCATCCATGTTTTTCCTGTTGCAAATATATACCCCATATCTGTTGCTCCAAATCCTGTGGAAAATGCCCCAAATGCTCCATAAGTGCATGTATGACTATCTCCTCCTGCGATTACCATGTTTGGCTTTACATGTCCTTTTTCAGGAAGAACCTGATGGCAAACTCCTTCGCCTTCAAAATAATAATGTTTTATATTCTGCTCTTTTATAAATTCTCTTGTTATTTTCTGCATGTTTGCAGCTTTTGATGTGTTTGCTGGAACATTGTGGTCAAAAACTATCACTATTTTTTCGTTATCCCAGACTTTATCTGTTATCTGTCTAAATGCCTTTGCTGATAATGGTGTTGTTCCATCATGTGTCATAGCTAAATCGATGCCTACTTCTATTGTATCTCCTGCATAAACTTTTTTTCCTAATTTTTTTGATAAAATTTCCTCTGCTAATGTCATATTTTTCCTCTGTTTTAAATTTACTAATAATACAAATCATCAATAAAAAAGCATAATGAATCATAGCAAAATAAGACAACAATATATAAAAATATTATTTATAAATTTTTGTAAAAATTAGTATAATTTAGTATATATATGAATTTTCATCATCTAATCTATTTGGATTTATTTCAACAAGTATTTCTCCATCTTTAAATACTCTAACTATTCCACCACTTTCAGAAACTGTAATGGCTATTGCATCGGTATGTTTTGAGATAGCCGCAGCTGCATAATGCCGAGCTCCGAGACCTAATGGGAGATTCAAATTACCGCCAATACATTCTATGTATCTTCCAGCAGACTTTACCTCTCCTTTTTCAGTGATTATAAATGCACCATCTATTGTGGAGAGCTCCTTTATTGTTCCTTTAACCTTTTTATCAAATATTATTGCATTATGGCCCTCAAATGGATTCAATATCAACTGACTTGACATTTTAAGCACTTTTTCAGTATCCCCTATGACAAATATGGTTCCTACGGGTTTCCCTTCTCTACCTTCCACAGCGAGCTCCATGGCAATATCCAATATTTCATTAATAATCAATCCTTCAATTTTTTTTATGGAGTTTATAAACTGATAAAACTTCAATATTGGACTGTAATTATTTACTTCAATTAGGGATATTGTGTCTGTTCCACCAGAGACTTTTGGAAGTCCCAATATAGCTACTATTAAATCCCCTTTTTTTATAAGGTTATTTTCAAATAATTTTATGATTGCCTGTTTTGTCATTGTGGTTTTGTATTTATTCCGATAATTCATCAATATAGGTATTATCCTTTTTTCATTTTTAAGATTAAAGTAGGTATCTTCATTTGGCGTAGATACTATTATTTTTAAATCACTCCCAGTGAAGTCTTTTTTACAATTTTCTCCATTATGTGTATTACTATTAGATTCAATTCCTGCCTGAGAATCCTCAATGGATTCTAAATATTCTTTAAATATATTGTATGTTTTACCTGTTTCTGTAAATATCAAAAATATATCTGCATTTACATCGATAGCTAATTTATATCCATATTTTAAAATTGATTTAATCCTATCCATCGAGCCACCAATTATATTAATAATTTAGTAATTGATAATTTAATAATTTTTATTATTATTTTTATTTTATTATAAATCCTCCACAAGAGAAGAAGCGAAATAAGGATTACCTACACAATGTTGATGGGCATAACCTCCAAGAACTCTTCCATCGTTGGATAGTATGCCATCCATATTATTTATTATACCTCTTCCCCTATTTATTTTATATGCAAATAATTTTTCTTTTATGTTTATTAACTTTGAATAATGGAATTCATGGGCTTTAAATTCACATTCTTTTTTTCCAGTTGGACAGTTATGCATGAATGTTCCCCTAACATAACTTAACCCCTGAACATTCTCAGTCATTATGGAATCACAATTTAATACTTTTAACATTTCAATGCCATTTATGGAATTGGTTAAATACATCAATCCTCCGCATTCTCCGTAGATTTTACCATCGAAGTTTCTTATTGATTCAATCATTGATTTGTTTTTATTCAATTCATTTGCAAAAATTTCTGGATAGCCTCCCCCAAAATAAAGAACATCACAATTGGGAATGCATTCATCATTCAATGGGCTGAAAAATTTAAGTTTTGCTCCATTTTCTTCCAACGCATCGAAGTTATCCCAATAATAAAAATTAAATACTTCGTCATATGCTACCCCAATGGTGCATTTATTTTTATGTATATTCCAGAGTGTGCGGTTTTCATCATCGATACTTTCAATGGCTTCATTATCATTATTAAACTCATTATTTTCACTTATTTCGACGATTTTATCCAAATCAAGATATTCTTCAACGACATGCCCCCACATGTCTATATTTTTATTAAGATTATCCCTATTTTCAGGCGTTGGAACAAGCCCTAAGTGTCTCTGAGATACTTCAAGCTTTTCATCTCTTGGGATTGCTCCAATTATTTCTATATCTGGAACATAGTAATTTACAGCATCCTTTAATTTTTTGTAGTGCTTTTCCCCTCTTATTTTGTTAAATATAACTCCCTGAATATCCACATTTTCATCAAAACTTTTAAATCCTTTTATGACTGCGGCTGCACTTCTAGTTAAACTCCTTGCGTCCATTATTAATATCACAGGAGTATTTAATGATTTTGAAACTGATGCAGTGCTTCCTACATCATTATATGGGGATATCCCCTCATACAATCCTCTGACCCCCTCTATGATGCTTATATCTTTATTTTTAGAATTTCTTTTAAACAGTTCTTTAATCTGATAATTTTCCATAAAAAATGAATCTAAGTTTCTACTACGGTTTCCTGTGGCTGATGTATGGTATGTGGGGTCAATATAATCAGGACCTATTTTGTAAGGCTGGATATTGTATTTTTTTGAAAGTGCCTTCATTATTCCTGTTGATATGGTGGTCTTTCCGACCATTGAAGAAGTTCCAGCTAACACGACTCTCCTAAGGTTTTTCATAATTTCCCTTTTTGATATTTTTAATATAATACTATCCAAATTTGATAGGTTTTAGTCTCTATTTCTATTAAATGATTTTTATAGTTTATTATTTTTTATTCAACGAGATGGTATCACATATTTTTTAGAAATTAAAATTAATTTAAGATTTTAAGATTTTCCAAATAACATTTAATATATATTAAAAATTATATATTATACGTGCTGTATTAATCATTATGAATATATTTTATTGTATAGGCTATCTTTTATTATTATATTAACTATCGGAGCTCCAATATAACAAGTAGGATAAAAATATTTATTTTCAATGGCACTGAGCTCAGATTGCTATAACAAGATTTTTATAGATATGGTGAAACAATGTTCTGCGACCAAAACTATAAATTTGGAGTTCTTCCAAAAAAGGACGGGTTTATGATAAGAATATCTTTAAAACCGGGATATATTACTTCTAAACAATTAGATGCTATAAGCTATATTGCAAAGCACTATGGCGAAGATAAAGTCCATATAACAAACCGACAAGGTATGGAATTAAAAATAAGGCATGAACATCTTGAAGATGCAGAAGAACTATTGAATGATGTAGGACTTAAATTAGGTTCCACTGGGAAGCGTATAAGACAGATTAAATCATGTATTGGAAAAGAATGTCAAAACTCCATTGGAAACTCTATAAGCTTGGCAGAATTATTGCACAATGAATTTGAAGGAATATGGGTTCCAAAAAAATTAAAAATAAACATAAGTGGCTGTCCAAACGATTGTGCATGGGCTAAATTCTGCGATGTTGGCATTATCTTTCGATATACTATGGATATAAACGGTAAGGAGTGTTCAGGTTGTGGAAAATGTGAAGAATTTTGTGAAGTATGTGCAATAGATTGGAAAAATCAGACAATATCTGAAAAATGTATTGGAACAGGAGAATGTCTTAAACTTTGCGGAGCTCTGGAAGTTAAAGATGAAGTCATGTCAATATATATTGGTGGAAAAGGGGGGAAATTTCCAAAAATGGGAAAACATATTTTAAATGTTAAAACAGAAGATGAAGTTGTCGATATAGTTGATTTGATAATTGAAAAATATGCAAAATATGGAAAAAAAAGAGTATATGATTTAGTTAAAGAATACAATGTTAATACTATTGAAGATATTGAAAATATCTAAAATTACATAATAAAAACTAAGGTGATACAAATAAATAATAAAAATAGATAAATGGATTAATTAATCCAACCTGTATCTCAATATTGCAGCAATACCTTTAAATGCTTTATATATCTGGCTTCCTTCTTCGGTATCTGTTGAGACAATCTTTAAATTTGCCCCTGATTCATCACACAATCTTGCAAAGTATTCAATTATATCCTCTGTTTCATCAATATAGAGCATACCTCCACAGTTTGGACAGGTTTTTGTTTTTAGAGCTTCTTCAACTTTTGGGAGCTCGTCATTTTTTACATTCATTTCCTCTGTGAAATCACAGTTATTACATTTTATTGTTATTCTTGACATGTTGATGTTATCTGTAACAATTAGGGTATCCACTGCCCCCATTTGAAGATACTTCATAACCTCTTTTTCACCATATGCCGCAAGACCACCATCTTCTTTTATGAGCTCCTTGAAGAATTTTTGAACAACTTCCTTTTCCTTCATTAAATCTAAATCCCTTAAAAGACCTGATGCCTTATCTAAAAGTTCTCTTACTCCAAATTCCTCAGTATAACATAAATCAAATGTATCTATTACCTTCTTTTTTAACTCATGGTGCAGATAGTCCTTATTTACAAATTCGTTTTTAGTATTTCCAGGACCTCCAACAAGTATGCCACTTAATTTTTTCTGCTCCAATAGTGGCAAAAACTCCTCATTTGCATACTCTCCAACCCTTACCATAAACTGATTTGCAGCATCATCTATCAATCTTTCAAGCCTTCTCGCTGACTGACCTCCTGCTCTAAATTTTCCCGGAACACCACTGGTTAATCTTTTTGCTATTTGGATGTTCTTTCCCTTAACAAGAGCAATTGTAGCTTCGTTTCTGTCAATAAGTATAACTCCGTATATGTCTTTTTCTTGAATAAAGTCCTCCAATGGCTCTGTGTAAAATTGGGAATCACATCTATATATAAATGTTTTTACAGGTTCAGGGGGTTCTAATACATAGGTTTCCATTTTTTCAGTTCCAGGACCTCCTCTTGGAATCATCCCTGCAAATATAATTACTCCTTTTTCAAGGGGTTCTTTTAAAAGTTTTAATCTCTGCAATATTACCTCAATTGCTGATTGAACATTTTTCTTTGTAGTTTTACTTTTGATGTTTGAAGATTGTGAGAGCTCCTCCCTAAGATACTGTCCAACATCAGATAGTCTTTTCCCTGCTGGAATATATAAACTGATTAATTCCGTTCCCTTTCCTTTTTTATCTTTCAATTCTTTAAGTGCTTTCTTAAATAGATAAACATCTGTTGCTGAATTTTCGCTCATGAAATCACCGTGATAATTTGATAATAAATATCTATTGGATTAAATATATAAAATGGTTAATAATAAAAGAGCATATTTATTTAAATATATTATTATAATTTTAAAATTACCAATGAAGTTTAAAAATAGAAACTATATTTTCAAATTAATATTTAACAATCCTATATTTAGATTAATCATAAGACCACCAATCATTTACTTTTATTAGTAAAAAATAATATATATAGTTTTGGTATTCACAATTTCGAAAATAATATATAGTTTAATCAAAAGATGAATAAATGATACAATCTTCATAAGTGTTTTTTATTGTAATTATGGGTGAAATGATGAAAAAAATGATAAAAAAGGCAGTAATACCTGCGGCGGGTTTTGGAACAAGATTATTACCAATTACAAAGGCTAAACCAAAGGAAATGCTTACGGTTGTGGGAAAACCTATTATACAGTATGTAATCGAAGATTTAGCAGATGCAGGCGTTGATAATATTTTAATAGTTACAGGGAAAGGAAAGAGTGCAATAGAGAACCATTTTGATAGAAATTTTGAATTAGAGGATAAATTAAAAAACAACGGAAAACAGGAATTATTGAACATGATTAGAAAAATTGACAACCTTGCAAATATATATTACACCAGACAGAAAGAACAGAAAGGGCTGGGGGACGCGATAAACTGTGGAAAAGAATTTGTTGGAAAAGAATATTTTTTGGCGATGGTGGGGGATACAATATACTCTGGAAATGTCGTTAAAAAGATGCTTGAAGCATATAACAAATATAAATGTTCTGTAATTGTGCTTGAAAGGGTTCCAAAAGAAATGGTTTATAAATATGGTGTAATATCTGGAAAAGAGATTGAAAAAGGCATTTTTGAAATAGATGATTTAGTTGAAAAACCAGCAGTCGAGGAAGCTCCATCAAATTTAATAATTACTGGTGCCTATCTCCTATCGCCTAAAATTTTCAAACATTTGGAAAATACAAAAGTAGGAAAAGGTGGGGAAATCCAGCTAACTGATGCTATGAAATCTCTTTTAAGCGAAGAAAAGATAATAGGTGTTGAAATAAATTACAAAAGATATGATATAGGGGATATTGAAGGATGGTTAAAGGCAAATGTTGAAATTGCATTGGAGGAAATTCCTGGATTTAAAGAGTATTTAAAAGAAATAATCGAAGAAAAATAAACAGCATTTTTATGTGGTGATGGTATGAAAGTTTTAATTACTGGCGGGGCAGGGTTTATTGGAAGCCATATTGTTGATAAATTTTTAGATGATAATTATGAAGTTGTTGTTCTAGACAACCTAACCACGGGAAATTTAAAAAATCTAGATAATAAAGATATTGAATTTATAAACAAGGACATCTGCGATAATGACCTAAATCTTGAAGGTGTCGATGTAGTTATACATCACGGAGCTCAGATAAATGTCCGAACATCTGTTGAAAAACCTGTTTATGATGGCAATACAAATGTTTTAGGAACTTTGAATATTTTGGAAAAAATGAGAAAATACGATGTTAAAAAGATTATATTTGCATCATCAGGGGGAGCAGTATATGGGGAACCACATTATATGCCTGTTGATGAAAAGCATCCGGTGGCTCCCATGTCTCCATACGGGCTAAGTAAATTTTGCGGAGAGGAATATATAAAACTGTATAATAGATTATATGGCATAGATTACACAATTTTGAGATATTCAAATGTATTTGGAGAGAGGCAAGACCCAATGGGAGAGGCGGGAGTAATAAGCATATTTATAGACAAAATCATGAATAACCAAAGACCTACAATATTTGGAGATGGAAATCAAACAAGAGATTTTGTTTATGTTGGAGATGTGGCAAATGCAAATTTAATGGCACTAAATTGGAAGAATGAAATTGTAAATATAGGAACTGGAAAAGAAACATCTGTTAATGAACTATATGAGGTAATCGCAAAGGAATTAAACTATAAGGACAAACCAATATATGACAAACCAAGAGAGGGAGAGGTTTATAGAATATCATTAAATATAAACAAGGCGGAAGAATTGGGATGGAAACCATCTGTGGATTTAAAAGAAGGTATTAAAAGAACTGTTGAATGGATGAAAGGCCTAAAAAGTTTATAAAAAGGTTATAATATAATATCTATCAATTTGGTGATAATATGAAAATATCAGTAATTGGAACAGGATATGTTGGATTAATTCAAAGTGTAGGTTTGGCAGAGTTTGGATTTGATGTAGTGGGTATAGATATAGACGAAACTAAGGTAAAACATCTCAATGGGGGTAAATGTCCATTGTATGAAGATGGGTTAGAGGAACTCCTGCAAAAACATGTTGGAAATAAATTGAAATTTACAACATCCTACGATGAAATAAAAGATTCAGATGTTATATTTTTATGTGTGGGAACTCCGCAGGATGATGAAGGAAATGCAGATTTAAGATTTATATATTCGGCAACCGAATCCATTAAAAACCAGTTGGATGATAGCTATAAGATTTTAGTTATAAAATCCACCGTGCCCATTGGAACAAATAGGAATATTAAGGAATTATTAAAAGATTATAATGTTGATGTAGTTTCAAACCCAGAATTTTTAAGAGAGGGGATTGCAGTTTATGACTTTTTTAATCCTGAAAGAATTGTATTAGGATTTGAAAATTTAAACAATGAAAAACCAATAGACATTATGAAAGAGATATATAGTCATTTTGATAATAATATTCCATTTATAATTACAGATTGGGAAAGTGCTGAGATGATAAAATACGCATCCAACGCATTTTTGGCAACCAAAATTTCCTTTGTAAATGAGCTCTCAAAATTAGCTGATAAAGTTGGTGCAGATATAAAAACCATAAGTGAGGCTATGGGAATTGATAAAAGGATTGGAAACAAGTTTTTAAACGCTGGAATCGGATATGGCGGGAGCTGTTTCCATCCTGATGAAGTGTTATTTGTGGATTTTGGAAAAGGTTTAGAGTGCATGACATTTAAGGAGTTATTTGATGAGCTCAGTAAAGACAGTAATAGGATGGTAAAAATATTATCCATTGATGAAAATTTGAAATTGGATTTGGTGGATTTAAAATTGATTACAAAAAGGGATTATTCCGATGATTTAATTGTTTTAAAAACGTCGATGGGAAGGGAGCTAAAAATAACAAAAGACCATCCTGTTGTTGTGATGAATGAAAATAAATTAAACATTAAATTAGCGGAAGATATTAAAGAAGGGGATGAAATAGCACTACCTAATGGAGAATTTAATAACAATAATAATATAATTACAATCGATGTTTTAGAAGAAATAAAAAATACTCCATTAATTGAAAACACTTATTTAAATAATAAAGATATGGTGTTGAATGAGTTTGAGAATATAAGAACTCATTTATCAAATAAATATGTTCATGATGTAAAGAAGAATGGGACTGTAAGAGCAAAGGATATGCTACCATTAAGAAACTTGTTAAATAAATACAATTATAATTCAAATAGGTTATTCACTGTAAGAAGCAAATCTACAACAATCCCCTCTAAAATTAAAATAGATAAAGATTTTGCTCGGCTTATTGGATATTATTTAGCGGAAGGTTGGATTTCGGAGGACAATGGAAGAAATAGAGTTAATAGAAAAAGAATTAGTTTTTCATTCGGAGGTCATGAGGATGAATATATTAACGATGTTAAAAATATATTGAGTAAATTGGATATAAATTATATTGAAAAAGTTGGGAATGGTTCTCATTCTATAGTAATATCTTCAAAATTGTTAGCATATATCTTTGAAGAGGTATTAAAATGTGGAAACAATTGCTATAATAAACAAATACCACCACAAATATTCAATTCACCAGAGGATATTAAATGGGAGTTTTTAAAAGGTATTTTAAGAGGAGATGGAGGCATAGTTAGGTTGAACAATAATAAAAATTTAAATATCGAATATGGAACGGTAAGCAAAAAATTAGCAAATTCCCTAATGATATTATTGCAATCTTTTGGCATTACAACATCATTAAAAAGATGCTACAACAACAAAAGCACAGTATTAACCTATATCATAAGAATAAACGGATTAAACCAAGTCAAAAAAATCGGAGAATTGTTTGGAGAAAAGTGGAATAACTATAAAGAAATCGCAGATAATTATCAAAGAAATATAAAACCTACGGGCTATAAAAAGTTCGACAATTATGCAACATTAAAGGTTAAATCTATTGAAAGAGAACATTACAATGAAGAAGTTTATAGTGTGGAAACAGACAATAATTTATTAATATCATCTTATGGAATGTTAATTCATAACTGCTTCCCAAAAGACGTCAAAGCGCTGATAAAACAGTTTGAAAACAATAATATATCTCCAAAATTAGTTAAAGCGACAGATGAAGTAAATGAAGAGCAAATATGCTGGTTTTTCAATAAAATTAAAAATTATTATAATGGTAATTTAAATCAAAAAACTTTTGCAGTTCTTGGATTGGCATTTAAACCCAATACTGATGATTTAAGGGAAAGTAGGGGAATAAAATTAATCGATTTATTATTGAAAAGCGGAGCAATAGTTAAGGGCTTTGATTATGTTGAAAAAGCAAGAGAAAATACCATCAACAGATATAAATTGGATAAATCAAAAGCATTTTATGGATATAATTTATATGTATTGGATGATTTATACGAAACCGTAAAAGATGCTGATGCAATTATAATAACCACAGAATATGATTTTAATAATGAAGATTGGGAAATGATAAAGAAGCTAGTTAAAAATAAAACCATATTTGATGGTAGGAATATCCTAAATGCCGATAAAATAAAAAAATTGGGATTTGAATATTATGGGGTTGGTAGGAAATGAAATATAAGAATATTTTGATAACAGGAAGTGCGGGATTTATTGGATTTCATTTAAGCAAATATTTATTAGATAATTATAATAATGTCCAAGTCATTGGGATTGATAATCTAAATAATTACTACAATCCCCTTTTAAAGGAAAAGAGAAATGATATCTTAAAAAATTATGAAAATTACAATTTTATTAAAATGGATTTTTCCAACTGGGATGATTTAGTTAATAATTTAGATGATAAGGATATCGATTTAATCGTTCATCTCGGAGCTCAGGCAGGTGTGAGATACTCATTAGAAAATCCATGGGCTTATGAATCATCAAATTTATTGGGAACATTGAATATATATGAGCTCGCTAGAAAGTTTGATATAGAAAAGGTTGTTTATGCTTCGTCATCATCAGTATATGGTGGGAACAAAAAGATTCCATTCAGTGAAGATGATAATGTAGATAAGCCTGTTTCACTATATGCCGCAACAAAAAAATCAAATGAATTAATGGCACATACATACCACCATTTATACAACATAAAAATGATAGGATTAAGATTTTTTACAGTTTATGGAGAATATGGAAGACCTGACATGGCATATTTTAAATTTGTAAAAAAAATATTATCAAATGAACCTATTGACATATATAACTATGGAAATATGGAAAGAGATTTTACCTATATATCCGATGTTGTAGATGGAATAGTTTCATCTATTGAAAAGGATTTTGATTATGAAATTTTTAATTTAGGGAACTCCAAACCTGTTAAGTTAATGTATTTTGTAGAGCTCATAGAAAAATACCTTAACAAAAAGGCGGAAAAGAATTTTTTACCTATGCAGGATGGGGATGTTTTAAGAACTTATGCGGATTTAAACAAAAGCAACGAGCTGTTGGGATATAATCCGAAGGTTTCTATTGAAGAAGGGTTGAAAAGGTTTTGTAATTGGTTTTTAGATAATAAAGAATGGCTGTTAAAATTATAATTTATTAGATATTGGTGCTATAATGTGCGGAATCAATGGGGTAATTAGATTTAATGAAGATATTTCAAAGGATGAGCTCGAATCAATGAATAAGTCCATAAAACATAGAGGTCCTGATGATAATGGCATTTATATATTTAATTCCAAAAACCTTCGGTTTTTGTCCCCTGAAGGTTCCAAAAATTATTCCGTTGGATTGGGGCACGTGAGGTTGTCAATTTTAGATTTATCTGAAAAAGGACATCAACCTATAGGGTATGGTATTGAAGATGATAAAATTATATATAATGATAATGAGTTAGATGATGCCGATATAATTATCGTCTATAACGGTGAAGTTTATAATTATTTGGAATTAAAGGAAAAATATGATTTAAATACTGAAACAGGAACTGATACAGAAGTTATTTTAAAGTTATATTATAAATTGGGCTTTGATTGTGTAAAAGAATTTAATGGGATGTGGGCGTTTTGTATCTTCGATAAAAGGAAAAATTTAATTTTTTGTTCAAGGGATAGGTTGGGGCAAAAACCGTTTTATTATTATTTTAATGAAAATACTAATGAATTTATTTTCTCTTCTGAATTAAAGGGGATAATATCTGTTAAAGACATAAATAAAAAGGAAAATATTAACAAAGATGCCGTTAATCTATATTTTGCACTTGGATTTATCCCATCCCCCCATTCAATTTACAAGAATGTTTTTAAATTAGAAGCCAGGCAAAATTTAATATTTGATTTAAATAGTAAAGAAATTAAAAAGAATTACTATTGGGAGCTCCCAAATTATAATCCAATTTATGATAAAAATAAATTAATTGAAGAAGGTAAAAAACTACTTTATGATGCCGTTAAACTAAGAATGCGTTCAGATGTTCCAGTTGGAGCATTTTTAAGTGGTGGTTTGGATAGCTCTTCTGTTGTTGGAATTATGAGTAAATACACTGATTTAAAAAACCTACATACTTTTTCCATAGGCTTCGAAGGAAAATATGATGAAACACCATATATAAATGTAGTTAAGGATTATTTTAAAACAAATCACCATCATTATTATTTTAAAGAGGAGGATTTTGTAGAGCTCATTGATAAATACGGCTGGATTTATGATGAGCCATTTGGTGATTACAGTGGATTTCCAACATATAAAGTTTCTGAGATGGCAAAACAATTTGTAAGTGTTTCATTAAGTGGTGATGGAGGAGATGAAATTTTTGGAGGCTATCGATTTCATCTGATTAGTAAAAGAATAGAATATTTAAAAAAAATCCCTGTATCAGTTAGAAAGATATTTTTAAACATGTTGAGTAATAATTTACTAAAAAAAAATTCCATATTGTATTTAATTAGAGAAGCAGTTAAATTATCCCTAATTGAAAATAATGAAAAATTTTACTCAGAATTATTCGATGGAGATTTTATTATTTCCGATGAGGGCAAAAGTTGGATAGAAAAAAATTTAAAATACTGCTTAAATAAAACAGATAATAATTTATCTGAATCCCTTAGAATTTTTGATTTATTATTTAGAACATTATCTGATAATTTTTTAGTTAAGGTGGATAGGGCATCGATGGCAAATGCATTAGAGGTTAGAAGTCCCTTTTTAGATTACAGATTTGCAGAATTTAGTCAAAAAATCCCAACAGAATTTAAAGTCGATTTCTTTAAAACAAAAAAATTAATGAGGGAAATTATTAAGGATATTTTGCCAGATGAGATAGTTAATAGAGGAAAGGGAGGTTTTGAACCGCCATTGGATATGTGGATTTTGAATGAAAAATATGATAGTATTTTGGAAAATGGAATTGCTATTTTAGAAGACATTGGGTTGGAGCAGTTGGTTAAATTTTATAAAACTAAAATCTTTATGTCAAATCAAAGATTTGTCAAACCAAAGGTAAAGAAAAATAATAAGCTTTATAGTATTTACAAGATTAGGTTGTTTTTGTTTGCTAAATGGTGGGAGAGATGGATAAGGTAATTTGTAAAAGTTATAAATCACTAAACGGAGAATCAAAAATAGTGATTATAAATAAAAATTGTCCATACAGTTCTAAAAACACAAATGTGTCAAGAATTCACTTAATAGGACATATTGTTGATGAAATAATATCGTTAAGTATCACAATTTTCCGAAGAGTTTTAAAATATATCTATACCCCACAAGAAATAGAACAAAATAATATATTAATATTTAAACAAGATAGATTAGGTGATTTAGCAATAACAATTCCATTATTGGCGGTTTTAAAAGAAAAATTTCCAAATTATAATATCATATTGATAACTAGTCCATCGAATTACGAATTAGCAAAAAAAATACCTTATGTTGATAAAATAATTCCTTTAAGTAATAAAAATATGTGCATTGATTATAAAGAGATGTCAAAAATAACAAAAAGAATTAGTAGTTTCTATAAATTTATGAAATATGATTTAAAAGACCATATAAACGTTTTAAAATATTATTCCAATAGTAAATATGGAATTGATCTAGTTGGCAGGAGAAGAAATGCGTTAATCATGAAAATTCTAAAAATTAAAAAAATCTGTGGTTTTGAACTTTCTCCATTTAGTTTTTTGTATGATTTTAAGATACAATATACTGAGGATGAAAATATTATCTTGCAATTTTTAAAATTCTTAGATGCCTTTAATATGCACAATGATGATGACTTAAATATCAATAGTCTTACATTAAATGGATTTAAATGCCTAAAAACAGGTAAAACCGATAAAAAAATAGCAGGTGTCCATTTAGGATTCGGCGGGGAAAAATGTCGTAATTGGGGACTAGATAATTTTTTGGCATTGGTTAATAGGTTGATAGATAATAATTATTATGTAAAAATATACTATACTATTCATGAAAAAAATGAATTTGAATATCTATATAACAAATTAAAACATGAAAATAATGTAAAATACATATTTTGTCATAATTTAGATATATTTTTGCAAGAACTTGGGGATATTGATGTATATGTGGGCATAGATGGAGGACCTTCCCATATTGTTGATATATTGGGAATTCCAAATATCATACTTTTTTCTAGGGAAAATCCACTTAAATGGGGCTCATTTATGAGTAAATCCACAATTATAAAAGGAATTATTGAAAACTGTGAAAATAGGGTGTGTGGTAAGAATATATGTATAAAGACCATTACACCAGAACTTGTATTTAACGAGATTAAAAACATTGTTGGTGAGAAAGATGAATAACAACATTAAATGTCCAATATGTGGAAATAATGCATATTATAAATTTACAAAAACTAATTTATTAGGTTCTTTTAAATTTTATGAATGTAGAAATTGTAATTTATTATTCGTAAATCCAATACCCACAAAAGAAATGTTGGATTTCTACTATTCTGAAATATTTACTCTCCCAAACAATCAAAGATTAAAAAATATTAATAAATTTTCAGAAGTTTTGAAAATGATAAATACTAATATCACAAATAAAAAAGTTTTGGATATTGGGTCTGGAAAGGGAGATATCATTAAATGTTTTTATAATTCCGGTGTAAAGGAGATTGTTGGAGTAGATATTGATAAAGATTTAATAAAATTAAAAGACAATATTCCAGATGAAAAAATAGAAATAATAATCGAGGATTTTTTAAATATTGAAGATAACTTAAAAAATGAGTATTTTGACATTATTACAATGTTTGATGTTATCGAACATTTTACGAATCCAAAGATATATTTAGAAAAAGCACTTTCGAAATTAAAAAAAGGAGGTAAAATAATAATAACTACACCAAATATAGGCTCTTTAAACTATAAAATATGTGGAAAATACTGGGATTGGATTTCACCACCTGCACATCTTTATTATTTTTCACCAAATTCATTAACAGAATTGTTAAATGAATTTGGAATATACGACATTCAGACATATTCGTTTTATGGAGATTGGGAAGATAATTTGGTAGTGTCAACACTTAAACTACCATACACCGTATTAAAATACCATATTAAATGTTTAACACTACCACTGGTTAGAACTATGGTATTAAACAACATAAGGAATCAAAAGAATAATAAAAATTATGATGATAAATCTATAAATCTCTCAAAGAATTTAGATTTTTTAAAATGTTTTGACAAATATATTTATAATTCTTTGAGTTATCCACACTTGATAGTGGTGGGTGAAAAACAATGAAAAAAGATAAAACAAATATTAATATTGTCCTATTTCATTCTTTTGAACGAAAGTGGTTTCTAAAAAATAATATTACAATAGAATTTTATGAAAATTTAGAGACACACATAACGAAAATACTTTGTAGATTGATAAAATTATCTGAATTTACAAAATATTCACCTAAATTCGTATTTTTTACAGCATATAAAGAGTATGATAATTTACTTTTAAAACATAGATGTGGTTTTAATATAAATTTAATGTATGTTAATTTATTCAAGCTAACAATACCTTTGGAAATTTCACTATCTCTATTAAATCAAATATTTAATATCAAAAAATCAGAAGTGTCTATTTGGCATCTAAATACTTATTATTATTTAATGTTTGATTTTGTAGTCCCAATACTAAAATTAAAAAAACAAAAAATAATAGCACATCACAGAGGAGGTGGATTTAGTTGGAATCCTATCGCAATACCTTATTCAATTTTTCAATATATATTAATGTTGCCTATACTATTGAGATTAGTGGATAAAATTATTGTTCAAAACAAATATGAACTCAATAGATTGATAAAACAATATATGATAAGTCCTAATAAAATTGTTTGGATACCCAATGGAATTGATATTAAATTATTTAAGCCACTCCCTGAAAATGAACGAAATATTTTAAGAAAAAAATTTGGATTTAACGAAGATGAGTTCGTAATCTTGTATGTTGGAAGAATAACGAAAGGAAAGGGTATTTTAAAACTTCCAGAAATAGTTGAAAAATTAATAAATGAGTATAATGCAAAAAAAATAAAATTCTTTATAATTGGTGATGGTGATGATAAAGAAAAATTAATAAACATATTAAAAGAAAAAAAGTTATTAGACTATGTTAAATTCTCAGAGGGGTTTATAAATGATATAAATGAACTAATAATCCATTATAATGTTGGAGATATTATGGTTCATCTAAATACAAATCCAAAGTTTGAAGGTTCTCCAAATGTGGTTTTAGAAGCACAGGCATGCGGCTTACCAGTAGTTGGATTTGATATTCCGGGTGTTCAAGATTCAATAATTGATGGAAAAACCGGCTTTTTAATAAAAAATAAGGACTATAATGATTATGTTAAAAAACTTAATGTCGTATATACTAACAAAAAATTACATAACACTATGAAGATTGAAGCAAGAGATAATATTAAAAAGAATTTCAATATAGACGATATTATTGAAAAATACATTGAAGTTTATAAAAATGTGCATTTGTGATAAAATGGGGAGATTTGAGAAATATAAAAATAAAAAAAATGATAAGGTTGTATTATTTAGTTTCTACGGAAGGAGTGGAATGTGGCATTATGCTACTCAATATGCTAATGCATTAAGTAAATTTAAAAATGTTTATTTGGTTTGCCCCAAATTTGCAAAAAAAGATTTTGTAAATTATAATAACAACCTTTCTTTAATAGAAATAGATGCTAGTCCATCTATTAAAAAATTCATTATTGAAACTTTGAACTTACATCAACATATAAATTTATTTCTCAAAATCTTAAAAATGAATCCTACAACATTGCACTTTTTAGATAACCATCCATGGAGCGTTATTTATGCAGTAATATTCAAGCTTTTAGGTTATAAAATAATATTTACACAGCACGACCCAATCCAACATACTGGAGAACCTAGGGGGGACATACAAGGAATTATAAATAAACTACAAATGAAATTGGGAAATTACATAATAATTCATAGCGAATTTTTAAAAAATATGGTTTTAAAGAAATTTAATATTTCAAAAAACAAAATTATTATTTACCCACATGGGCATTATGCATTCCTATTAAAATATAAAAAAGATAACATTAGGGAAGAGCCATATACTGTATTATTTTTTGGTAGAATTTTAAAGTATAAGGGTTTGGATTTACTACTTAAATCTTTATTAATTTTAAAAGAGGAAGGATGTAAATTTAAACTCATTATTGCCGGTGAAGGTGATTTAAAACCTTATAAAAAACTAATAAATAAACTTAAAGGATATATTGAAATACATAATAAATATATTGCGGAAGAAGACATTCCTTATTATTTCCAAAAGGCATGTTTAGTGGCTTTAACATACCACGATGCTACGCAAAGTGGTATAATTCCTATTGCTTATCCTTTTGGAAGACCCGTAATTGTCACAAAAGTTGGGGGTTTGCCTGAGGTTGTTATAAATGGAAAAACCGGATATATAGTTGATAAGAATCCAGAAGAAATTGCAAAATCGATAAAAAATATACTGTACAATCCATCCGTTCAAGATGAAATGAAAGAAAATTGTAAAAAAGCAACTTATAAACTTATCGATTGGAAAAAAAATCTTAAAAAAATTCTTTACATATACAATTAACGATTTTGGGTGGTGGTGCTATGAAGCTATACAAAAGTGGCGATTCATATAGTTTATTTAGTAAATTTATTTCATATATAGAGGGGAAAATTACTAAAAAAGAACTATTGATTAGCCGAAAATATAGTAATTTAGAATTTCCAGATACAATATTAATAGGGCAAACGAATTATTGCAATCATAATTGTATAATGTGTCCAAATAGATATATTAAAAATAAAGGATTCATGAGCATGGATACTTTCTTAAAAATCATTAATGAAGCGAAAGAATATAGAAAACACATCCGAAGAATAGGTTTTGGTTTATTTGGAGAAACATTATTGCATCCAAATATTAAAGATTTCATTAAAATTATAAGAAATGAATTGGGTGATATAAAAATAGAAATTGGGACTAATGCAACACTATTAAACGAAGAGATGGCGGATTTTTTGATAGATTATAATGTAAATCAAATTAATATCTCATTTTACGCTATTGATGAAGAAAGTTATTCAATAATCCAAGGACATCATCCCAAATTTTTCAAAACTACATTGGACAATATAAACAATTTTATTAAAAAAGCTAAAAATAACAATAAAATCAAAATAAGAATGGCTTTTATTCCAATAGAACATAACAAAAACAGATGGAAAGAATATTTTTCCCAATTTGAAAAGGCCGATAATTTAGAATTTGATATTGTAAGATTGCACAAATGGGATGATATTCAGAATTTAAATAAAATCGATAAAGAGAGCATCTTTCCAACATTTAGATATTTCAAACCATGTATTCAAATCGATAAAACAATAGCTATCGATTGGGATGGCAGAGTTGTTGCATGTTGTTATGCATGGGATAGACCCGAATTGATTATAGGTAATGTATCCAATCAATCAATTTACGAAATCTGGAACGGTGAAAAATTCAATAGTCTAAAAAAGTGGCATGAAACAGGAAAATCTGTTAATTTCATTCCTTGTAATAATTGTGCGGCACATAGGTATGAAATGAATTTTGTAGATAGTTTGAAGTATTATTTATATAAAAGAAAAATAAAGAATTTTATAAACAAGGGATAGTATGGAGATTGTTTTTATATTAAATTCCGATTTTGGTGTTAGGAATACGATTGGAGCTAGAGCATTACCAATAGCAAATGAGGTGTCCGAAAATAATAATTTAACTATATTATGTAGGGGATATAATAAAGATTTAAAAGATTTTAATATTATTCAGTGTTTTCCTTATGCAGATTTTATTATGAAAGTATTTACGGCAATTCCCATATATATTTCAAAGGACTTTCCAGCGGGAAAGGTAAAAAATGATATTTTTGAATATTGTATTATAAGAAAATTAAATAAATTGAAAAATATTACTATAATCCATTCATGGGATTATTTGCCAAATATATATGCTAACATAAAATCCAAAAATAAAAATGCAATAATAATCCAAGATGTAGCTATGGCGTTTCCAAATATTTTAAATGACGATGAAATGAAAACTATATGGGGGCAGGTTAAATCAAATATTCCAGAATATGTAAAAAATTCTTTAAAATACATTGATTATTATATCGTTCCATCGGATTTTGTGAAAAAATCATTAATTAATGAAGGAATTAATGAAACTAAAATTTTTGTTGTGCCATTTGGGGTAGATATAAGTAAATTCAAACCCATTGAAAAAGATTACAATGGAACATTTAAAGTTGCATTCTCAGGGAATGTTAATAATAGAAAAGGTATTCCTTATTTGATTCAGGCTTGGAGAGAATTAAACCTAAAAGACGCAGAATTAAACATATATGGTAGAGTTTATCCCGAGGTTAAAAAATATTTTAAAGATGCTGAAAAATATAATATAAAGGTTCATGGATTTGTAAGTAATATATATAGTGAGCTCCCAAAAAATCACATCTATGTATTTCCATCATTGTTAGAAGGTTCTGCGAAATCTATTTATGAAGCATTGGCATGCGGGCTACCCGTGATTACAACGGAAAATTCTGGAAGTGTTGTTGAAGATGAAAAAGAAGGATTTATAATTCCTACGCAAGATATTGAAATACTAAAAGAGAAAATATTATTTTTCTACAATAACAGAAACAAAATCAAAGAGTTTGGAATAAATGCAAGAAAAAAGGCAGAACAATATACTTGGGAAAACTATGGAAAAAGAGTTAATGAAATTTATAATTTGGTGAATAACCATGAGTAAAATTTTATATGTCCATAATGCAGATTTTTCAAAACCCTGTGCAAATAGAATTCAAGTTTTAAACATGTGTAAGGCATTTAGAAAAATTGGGCAGGATATTACACTTATGAGTTTTAATAATGATAAAAATACTATTAAAAAAGTTTATAATGAAGATGTTGATTTTAATACAATTTCTTTGAAACCTTTTATAAATTATTATTTTAGAAGTTTATTGTTATTTTTGAGATTTTTGAGTATAAAAAATAATTATAATTATATTTACACTAGGGATTTGATATTTGCTTTTTTAGTTTCAAAATTCTTTAAAGATAAAAAGGTAATTTATGAATTGCATGATTTATCAAATGGTAAAATATGGCACTTTCTTTTTAAACGAACTTTCAAAAATTTACATGGGTGCGTAGTTATTAGTGAAGGCTTAAAAGAAGAATTAATAAAATGGGGCTTTAATAGTAAAATATATGTATTGCATGATGGTGTAGATTTAAATAGATTTGATATAAACATTTCAAAGAAAGATGTAAGAGCAAGATTAAACTTACCAAAAGATAAAATAATAATATCATATACTGGAAGTTTGCAGAATTGGAAGGGATATGAAACATTTTTAAAATCTTATAAGTATTTAAAAAATAAAAAAAATACTGTTTATTTGATTGTAGGGGGTAGTGAAGAACAGATAAACAAATTAAAAGAAGTATATAAAAATAAAGACATAATTTTTGTTCCATTTGTTGAAAATTCAAAAGTTCCTTTATTTTTAAAAGCGTCAGATATTTTAGTTATTCCAAATTCATCTAAATATGAAATTTCAGTTAAATACACATCACCCTTAAAATTATTTGAATACATGGCATCAAAAAAACCAATCATAGCTAGTGATTTACCAAGTATTAGGGAAGTGGTGGGTGAAAGTGAAGTTTTATTTTTTGTGCCAGATGATGAAAGAGATTTGGCATTAAAGATTGAAAAACTTATAAATAATGATGAGTTGCAGAATAAATTGGCAAATAATGCCTATGAGAAGGTTAAAAACTATGCTTGGGAAAAGAGAGCCAGTAAAATTATAGAGATTTTAAAAAAATAAATGGTGAAAAATATGAAAATCGCTAAAATAGGTAGTTATTCACTCAACTTAATAAAAAAATTCCCCACTCCGTTAAGAAATATAGCAGTAACTTATGGGACACAATTATTAGAAAAATTACCAAAATCGTGGTCGAGTAGATTATACAAAGAAATTTTATTAAATCATACTCCCTCATCATTTCTAATTGAAGTAACAAATACATGTAATTTGAGATGTCCATTATGTTCAGTTCATAAACTAAATAGAAAGAAAAAAACTCTTAAATTTGAGGAATTAAAATACATTGTAGATAATACTCCTGCTATAAAACACATTGGATTTTATATATTGGGGGAACCATTATTATGCAGAGATTTATTTAAAATGGTTAGATATTGCTCAAATAAACAAATAACAACTGGATTTTCAACTAATGGTATGCTCATTGATAAATATATTGATGAAATATTTGAATCAGGGCTTGATTATATTCAAATTACAATAGATGGTGCTGATGCTGAGGCACATGAAAAATATCGAATAGGGAGTTCTTTTAAAAAAGTTTGTGAAAATATTGAAAAACTTACTAATGAAAAGAAAAGAAGAAATGCAAAAAAACCCTATATAAAAATCCAAACGCTAGTTTTTAAGTTCAACGAGCATCAACTAAAAGATATTATTGAATTAACAAAAAGGTTAGGTGTTGATGCCATTAATTTCAAAGCACCGAGTATTGGAAAAGATGACAAATCAAAATTTGAGATTGAAAAATTAATGAAAGAGTATATTCCAGAAAATAAAAGCAGATATAATCGATATAGTTTGAATATTAAATACTATAAAGATATGCCGATATGCCCTCAATTGTTCAATGGATATATACTATCAAATGGGGATGTAGTTCCTTGCTGTGCTGATTATGAAGGAGAATATAGTTTTGGAAATATATTTGAAGAGGATTTTGCAAGTATTTGGAAAGGAGAGCTTAGAAAAAAGTTTTTAGATGAATTTTTCAGTAGAAATTCGAATTTATGTAAAAAATGTGATCTTGCTTATGGCATAATTGATGAAATTATTGAGTTTAATAATAATGGGTGAAATTATGTTTAAATCAATATTAATTAAAATATATTCTTCAATATTTATTAAGTATTCAAAAAAATTTTCAAGAAAAAATTTAAACAATTACTTAGAAAATACAATTAACAAATATGTAATTACCAGTGGTAATAATAATTTAAAAATCATAAATATTGGAGCAAGTGGTGCAATTGGAGATTTCATAAAATCGAAAATTGAATCTAAGGGATATAAACTCATTGAAATTGATATTGACGAGAAAAGATGCCCTGATTTGGTGCTGGATATACAAAATATGTATTCAATAGATGATAATTCTGTCGATATTATTTTTTGCTTAGAAGTTCTAGAACATGTTAAAAATCCTTTTAAAGCCGTTGAGGAAATAAAAAGGATACTAAAATCAGGGGGTATTTTCATAGGTTCAACACCATTTATATTTCCGATACATGATGAGCCTTATGATTATTTTAGATACACAAAATATGGAATTTTAAGTTTATTCAATGAATTTGAATGTTTAGAATTGAAAGAAAGAAATTCATATATGGAATCATGGTATGTTATATTATTAAGATTGTTAAATATTGGGAATATTAAACAAAGACTTTTTGGAATTATGTTATTTCCGTTCATGATATTATTACTTCCTTTTGTATTGCTTTTTGATGCAGTAATTACTAATAAACAATCTACAACAGGATATTTTTATGTTTTTAGGAAAAATAAAAAGTAATAAATTAAATAAAATTAAAGATACATCTTAAATATTACAATACACAATTCGGTGAACCTATGTTTTTAAAGTTGAAATCTAGAATACTGATTTTAAGGAAAATAAAATATAAAATAAGGTATAAAAATTTAAAACTCGGAAAAAATGTAAAAATATACGGGACTTTAAAAATTATCGGCAAGGGTTTGATAGAGATAGGGGACTCTTCAACATTAAATGAAGGCGTTATTTTAAATGCTAAGGATGATATAAAGATTGGAAAATATTGCCGTATTTCATCGTATGTCCAATTGATTACTGCGGGTTTGGATTTAACTAAACCTTACGCAAATAGACCGCACATAAGTAAACCAATAATATTAGAAGATGGAGTATGGGTGTGTTCTGGAGCCATTATACTTCCAGGAGTAAGGATAGGTGAAGGTAGCGTCATAGCCGCAGGCGCCGTTGTTAATAAAAATGTTCCACCTTATGAACTATGGGGAGGCGTTCCTGCAAGAAAAATAAAAAATTTAAAATAGATAATATTGCAGGTTTTGTGAAAAGATTAATATCTATTTACAGTATTTGAAAAAAAATAAAAATGTAATAGTCATTACAAATAACCTATGAATAATTCTTGCTATAATTGCCCCTAAAAGCCCATAAAAATAAATTCCAATTAAACTTAGTAATATTAATAATATAGCAGAGTAATTATAAAATTTATTTACTAAATCTCCTTTTTTTTCTTTTATTAAATAATTAAATGGCAAAGTATATATCATACTTATAAAACTTAAATGATATACCATACTCAACCAAACATATTCATAGTATCTAGGATAAAACCATTTAAAAATGAAAGGAGCAACTACCCAGTAAATTAAAATTAAAAAAACAATCACTAACAAAAACTTTTTAAAATGTTTCATTAAATCTTTTTTACCCATGTCTTTGGAAGCAATTTTAGGTAATAGCATGGGAGTAAATGCATTAGCAAAAATTTTAATTTGATTGGGCAATAATGTAACAATTTTAAAAACTGCCAAATCAGAAAAGCCTATAATATAAGGCATAATTAAACTATCAAAATTCCATGAAACAATAGCAAATGCCTGAGAATAACTAATACTTTTTCCAAATTCAATACCATGTTCATCAATTTTGTTATTTTTTACAAATTTTTTAACATAAAATAAACTAAAATATCCATTAATAATAATTTGGACCAAAACAGTAATTACAACAATCCAAAAAACACTTTTTGTAAAAAATACTACAACAACTATCAAAATTGTTGAAATAACATTAAAAAATGATGATAATTTAGCCAGTCCATCAAATCTTTTTTTGCCATTTAATAAGTTAGGATAAAATCCGGAAATGGAATAAAATGGAAAGATAGAAGACAATATTAAAAAAATTAACATCATATCAAATCTTCCAAAGAAATATTCATAAATGGAAAATCCTAATAATAATAAACTTCCCAGCCAACTCCATTTAAAAACTTCTTTCAATGCCTTAAAATATGTTCCTTCATAACCTTTTGCAACTGCCTGAACAACCGCAACACCCATTCCAGGAAGTGCAAAAACCCCTGCAATCCCTAAAACTGTCATTACAAAACTATATTCTCCAAAAACTTCTTTTGATAATAAGTTGGCGAAAACGATACTTAATATAAACCCTTTCAAAGTTCCGAAGAATTGCCCAACACTTAACCAGAATCCGCCCCTTATAAAATATGGAAGGTCTAAACCTACCTTTGAGGAATAGTCCTTTGTAAGATCATATATTCTATCTTTTAAATTGTTATAGTGTTTCTTTACCATGCAAATCCCGTTTAATTTTACTTTTTTAATAATTCATTGAAAATTTTCTTATATTTTTCAACCGAGCTCCGCCAATCAAAATTATCCTTTATAAATTTTTTTGCATTTTTTCCGTAAATTTCTATTAAATCATTATTTTTAATTAATTTAATAATTCCCTTTTTGATTTGTTCGGGACTATTATCTTTTAACAAAATCCCTGTGTTTCCATCAATAATGACTTCATCTCCACCTTCATAAGGACTTGCAACAATCGCCTTTCCACAACACATTGCTTGAAGTAGTGAGCTCGACAAACCGCCACCTCTATAAGATGAATGAATGTATATGTCGCATGCCTTAACAATCCCTATCGCATCTTTAAAATCCTTTTTTCCGGTAAAATAAATACCATTATCTAAATAATCTCCCGATAGCTTTTTAAGTCTCTCTATATCTTCACCATAACCTACAATAATTAAGACAGTTTTTTCTTTTATATCCTTTGGAAGCATTTTATATGCCTTAATAATATTCTCAACACCTTTCCATTTATACAAACGACCAACAAAACATAATCTTAATTTGTTTTTAAACCTTTCTTTTATGTCATTATTTTCTTTTATACCCTCAATATACTTGATTTCCAATCCTCTATATATGATGGGAATATGTTTATCTTTGTCTTTATTTTTATTTTTAACAAAATTCTCTACAATAAAGTCCTTAACTGCCTTTGAAATTGCTATTACACAGTCGGATTTTTTGAATATTATTTTTCCAATTATTTTATCATAAAAATAGGCCAGTTTATTTGTAAATTCATTTTCTACTTTAATAAATGCACTTCCATGCTCAACATGGATTAATTTATTTCTTCTATTCATTCTAAATTTTGCAAAGAAAAATCCCAAAAATGTATTTGAAAAAAATCTTGTTCTTGTCATCACAATATCAAAATCTATTTTATACAAATTAAAAAACATCTTCCAAAATTTGACATTAAAAATATTTGGGACAGGATAATTCGATATAATTTCAAATGCAGGATATCTATAAATCTTAACATTATTGTGCCTTATTTCAAAATCCTTATACTTTGGAATATTTGGTGCAAATATATAAATATCATAATCTTTGTCACTAGATAAATATTTTGCGAATTCATCCACATGAGTTTCCAATCCCCCTATGTGTGGGACATAATAGCCCGGAAAGATAATTAACCTAATCCTCATAATTTACCTATTTATTATTTTTTATAATCTCAACACACTCAAACAAGCTTTTGGTAACAAAATCTGCCTCAGTATCTTCATTATTATGCAATATTCTTATGGTCTTACACCCTGAGCTCCTTCCACAAATAATGTCACTCTCACTATCTCCAATCATCCAGCTTTTATTAAAATCAATGTTCCATTTTTCCTTAGCTTTTAAAAGCATGCCGTTTTTTGGTTTTCTACAATCGCATGTTCCATCCAAATGGGGACAATAATAAATATCGTCTATTTCTGGCAATTGTTTCAGCATATACTCATGAACAACTTTTAAATCATCCTCAGTCATTACTCCTTTGGCGATTCCCTGCTGATTGGTAATTACTATCAATAAATAACCCATCTTTTTAAATTCAATTAATGCATCCTTTACTTTTGGTAGTATTTCAAATTCCTCAATATTTTTAACATAATCTCCAATTAGCCGTTTATTAATTACTCCATCCCTATCAAGGAATATTGCTTTATTGTTCATAATTCCCCATTTTATTTCATTTAATATTAATCCGATGTTTTTAATGAACACTGTTTTAAATCCTTATTTAATATACAGGAGCTCATGCATCATATACACTATTTTCATCTAATCTTTATCAAACAACTCATCCAAACTAACTGTTGCAGTTCCCACTTTTCCAACGACGATTGAGCTCGCCTTATTTGCCAGTTTAACTGCATCGACTAAATCATATTTTTTACTTAAAGCATAACCAAGTGTAGCAATATATGTATCCCCTGCACCAGAAACATCGTGGATTTCCCTTACTTCTGTTGGAATGTGGTGTATCTCGTTGTCAAGTGTAATTAGTGTTGAACCTTTTTCACTCCTCGTAATTACTACATTTGCATTATATTTATCTACAATCTCCAATCCCGCTTTTTCAACGTCGTTGTCGTTGTTTTTTATGCCCCTTCCAACAATTCCTGATGCTTCTTTTAAATTTGGTTTTATTAAAAATACATTTTCATATAAGTGTATATTATCTGGTTTTGGGTCTATTAATATTCTGCCTTTAAATTGTTTTTTTATATCTTCCATTAAATCTTCTGTAATTACTCCTTTTGCATAATCTGAAATTATCAATATATTTGGGTCGAGCTCTACTATTTTATCAACAAACATCTTTGAATAATTGCAATCTAATGGATGTTTTTCCTCATAATCCACTCTTAAAAGTTGTTGATTATATCCTAATGCGACAAATCTATGCTTTACAATTGTGGGTCGTCCATCAGTTATGAAATGGTATTTTATATTCTTTTTTTTGCATAATTCAACCATCTGCATTCCAAAATTGCCGTTTTCATTACATACTCCCAATAAAACAACCTCCTCATCCAAAGATGCGATATTATTTGCAACATTTCCTGCTCCTCCAAGTGCGTATTTCTCTTCAACTACATTCAATACAGGAACTGGAGCTTCTGGATTTATCCTTTCAACCTTTCCGTAGGTGTATTTATCAAGCATTACATCCCCTAAAACACATATCATTTTTTCCCTCTATTTATTTTTTATATTTTTCCAAAACCCACTCAATCACATTTGTTGTAGAAAATCCCTCAACCAATGGAATTATTTTTACTTTTCCACCACATTCTTTAATTATTTTTGATTCTGGCAAATCTTCTTCGTTGTAGTCCCCCCCTTTCACATGAACATCAGGTTTTATGATTTTTATTAGATTTATTGGAGTTTCTTCATCAAATGGAACTACAAAATCGATTGATTTTAAATTATCCAGAATATATATTCTTGATTCCAATGGGATAATCGGTCTTTTATCCCCTTTTATTTTTTTTATGGATTCATCGGAGTTAATACCAACTATTAAAATATCTCCAAATTTTTTTGCATGATTCAAATATTCAACATGCCCTTTATGGATTATATCAAAACATCCATTTGTAAAAACAATTTTTAGATTTTGGGCTTTTAATTCATTCACTATATTTTTTAATAGATTTCTATCAGTAATTATCATGGTTTCACATAAATTCCTTTTCAACTTCTTCACATATTACATGATATATTGTCAAATGACACTCCTGTATTCTTGCAGTATTGCTTGAATCAACAGTTAAGGATAAATCAACAATGTTCTTTAACTTCCCCCCATCCTTTCCAAGTAACCCAACAGTATAAATTCCCATTTCCTTTGCCTTATTAACTGCATTTATTACATTCTCAGAGTTCCCGCTTGTAGATATTCCAACCAAAACATCCCCTTCTTTACCTAATGCTTCAACCTGCCTTTCAAATATTTTGTTAAATCCATAATCGTTCCCTATTGCTGTTAAAATCGATGTATCTGTTGTAAGGGCTATTGCTGGAAATCCCTTTCTTTCCAATTTAAACCTTCCAACAATTTCTGCGGCAAAGTGCTGAGCATCTGCGGCACTTCCACCGTTTCCACATATTAATAGTTTATTTCCATTTTTTAAGGAATTTTTTATTATTTCAATACATTTTTTTAAATTTTCTTCATTTTTGATTATAAAATCCATTTTTACATCTGCTGACTCTTTGAAGTAATTTTTTACCATAATGCACCCCATATTTTTTATAGTATTTTTCAATATAAAATTAGTAGCAAAGTTATATATAATTATTTACCATTAACAAACTTTTCAAACATCCTATCATCCCAAGTTCCAAAATAAGTGTGTTTTCCAGTTAGGTTTAAATGGTTTAATGTTAAGTTGTCCTTAAAATATAAAAGTTTCGGAGCTCTTGCAAAAACATTTATATCCTTTCCTTCCACCAATATAAAAAATGGTTGCATGTAGTTTATTTTTGGATGAGAATACGCCGTATTTACAATAGCAGGATAATGCTGTCCATCAATGGAACCAAATATCCAGCCCTTTATTTTATCAAGAAGTGATTGTTTTATATATAGATATTGGCAGGAATGGGTTTTATTATCGTGGGTAATGGTTGCATATCTAATTTCCCTATTATCCAATTCTTTGTTAAACAATCTTATGGATTTTGCCAATTTCATTTTATATTCTTTAACAAGCTTTTCATCAGGGAGTTTTTGATATATTACACATTTTTCAACTTCATTATATTTTTTCAATTTGCAAAGTGCATTTAATTTTGAAATATATTCCTTTAACTCTATGTTGTATTTTTTTAAATAGTAGCATTTTCCAAATATCAATTTTGGGGCATATTTTATATATTTAGCAGATATCTTTTTGGAAATTTCATTCAATAACAACATTCCCAGTTTCTTCTTTTTATCGGTGTTTAATGTAATCAATTTATCATTTGGATTAAATCCGTTATTTTTTAAGAATAAAATAGATTGAGATTCACTTTTAAACAGTGGAACTTCATTAAAATATAATAATGACCTAAATAATGGATAATTTTTCCCATATAGCAATAAATCATCTTTTTCAACAATGCCCAAATCTTCAAAATAATTCCTATATTTTGATATATCGTTGTTTTTGTAGAGCTCCCCTAATATTTTAGAAAAATAAATTGCATCATCATTATTATTTGAAGATATAATATTATATAATACATCAGATAACATACTATAAACTAACGATTATCATTATTTATAATTTTTCATGATTTAATGTAATTTTGGTGATTGAACAAATTCCTTCGGAATTTGTAGCTCACCTTCATTTTATTCAGGTGATATTATGAAACTATTTGGAACATCAGGTATAAGGATGAAAAACTTAAATCCAGAGATTGCTTATAAAATAGGATTTGCAGTATCTCAGATAGCAGAAAATGTTGTAATAGGACGGGACACAAGAACAACAGGGGGATTAATTAAAAATGCACTGATTACTGGGCTTTTAAATGGTGGAGCCGATATAACAAACATAGGCATTGTTCCAACACCAACCCTTGGTTTTTCGGCGAGAAATTATGATATTGGTATTATGATAACGGCATCCCACAATCCACCAGAATACAACGGCATAAAGCTTTTTAATAAGGATGGAACTGCATTCAGACCAGAGCAGGAAAAGCAGATTGAAGAAATTGTATTTAACAAAGATTTCAAAAGAGCTGATTGGAACTGCGTTGGAAGTGTTTGGAAGGATGAAACTGCAATAAAAAAGTATATGGACTTTATTCTTGAAAATGTGGATATAAACAAAAATTTCAATGTTGTAGTTGATTGTGCAAACTCTGCTGGTTGTGTGGCTTCACCTTATTTATTTACCGATGTAGGAGCTCATGTAATATCGGTAAATTCTCATATCGATGGAAGATTTATTGGAAGGATGCCTGAACCTAATGAGAAGAATTTATATGAAACCATGAAAATGATTAAAGGACTAAATGAAAATGAAGAAAAAAGCGGTAGATACATAGGAATTGCCCATGATGGGGATGCCGATAGGATGATAGCAATAGATGAGAAGGGAAGATTAACTGATTTTGATAAATTGCTTGCCGTATTTTCAAGATATATTGTGGAAAAAACCAATAAAAAAACAATAATTACCACCGTGGATGCCTCAATGTCCATTGATGAATATTTAAAAGATTTGGATGTGAAGGTAATTAGAACAAAAGTAGGGGATGTTGCAGTTTCAGACGCATTGAATAAATATGATGCTATTTTTGGTGGAGAGCCGTCAGGAACATGGATTCATAAAGATATACATTTAACTCCCGATGGAATTTTATCTGGGCTGAGAATTTTGGAGATGATGGAATTTTATGATAAAGAATTATATGAGCTCATAGATGATGTTCCATCATATATAAATTTAAGAGAAAAAATTCCATGTCTTGATGATAAAAAAATGGATGTAATGAATTATGTAATTGAAAATGGGGAAAAAATATATGGTGTAATTCCTGAGACAATTGACGGAGCTCGGTTTAGTTTAGATGATGGATGGGTGCTTATACGACCTTCTGGAACTGAGCCATACATTAGGGTGAGGGTTGAAGCAAAAGATTATACTGTGGCAAAGGAACTCCTGGAAAAAGGAATCAAATTGATTAAAATGGTGGATGAATAAAATAGCAAAAAATCAAAATACGCATTTGATTTAAATCTTCATTTTACAGTTTTTTATCGCTCCATTCAATTATCCGTTCTACAAGCAACGACATTATGACCACAAAAATTATTGTTAAAATAAGTCTTGTTGCCATAAACTTCAACCCAAGAAATTGGAGCTCTACCATCTCCTGAGGAATTTTTATACATGCCCATGCAGAAAGAAATGCAATGATGCAGGATATTCGGGCACCTTTTTTAAGTAGAGCAGAAGCTATGGGGAAAGCCACATAAAGAGGACCAGTGGGCAATGTTCCCATAGCCATACCGAGAAAAACAGCTTTTATTCCAGCCGTATTACTTAGGTGCTTTACAACCACTTCTTCCGGCACAAACACTCTAAAAAGCCCCATCAATACCATCACAGCAGGAAGTATTAAAATCATTTCAATAAAAAACTCCCATATTGCAGCAGTTACTGGTCCCTGTTTTTCAGGAAAAATCAATAGTAAAACCATGGTAGCAATTGAAATAAAAGCAAGAAAAATAACCTCTCGCTTTTTATTATTCTTTTGTTTTTTTGCCCCATCATCCTGTTTATTCACAGTATCAGCCCCATAATAATACCAATAATAATCGCAATAATAAAACTTATACCGTTTCTCAATAAAGCCATTTTCTTTCCCAATTCTTTTATTTCCAAAGGTAATGTAACTATGCCAATCATAGTTAAGGTAGTAATGAATACTGCAACTGAGGTGATTGATGCTCCGTTTTCAAGAAGTGCTGCTGCCAAGGGGAACGAAATTAAGGAAGGAATATGTAAAACCGACCCCAAAAACGCCACAACAAACACCCCCAAAAAGCCCGTCTGTTCGCCAATTATTTCAGAAATTTGGCTCTGTGGCACAAATCCTAAAAGCAAACCTATAAAAATTACAATAATAAGAACGGTCGGTAGAATGCCAAAAAATGACTTTAAAGCCATAGCCAATGCCTGTTTTGTTTTTGTTATATCCTTAATCAGGGCAAATATCAAGCAGGCAATGGCAAATATATTTATAAATATAATTGTCATGTTCATAATAATCCACTCATATTCAATTTATTTTTTAGAAATTTCCCTTAATTTGCTGGTTAATTCATCCTTAGGTCTATGTATAACTTCCATGTGTGGATAGGCTATTTCAACATCTTCTTCTTTTTCAAATTTTGTAAGTATATTTTCTATAATTTTAGTCTTTACATCTGCCCATTCAAATGCATCAACTAAATATCTTACCTTTATCTCAATACCCCTATCTAAAAACTTCATCCTAATAAGGGGCTTATCACAAAGTTTTGCCCTTGCAAATAGTCTGGGTTTATCCTTCCAAACTTCCGCGAGCTCCCTCATCATACAACCAACAACCTCATCACAAGCTTCAAAAACAAGTTTCTCAGCTTTTCTCCAATTACTTTCATAAGTTATTGCTACTGTCACATTATCCCAAATATATGAAGAACCTTTTGTATAATTTGTTATGGCATTTGTTAAAACATAGGCATTTGGGATAATTAAATTTCGTCCTGTTGGTTCTCCAACAACTTCTCTTAAATGGATATGCATGGTGTCTATTTTATATACATCCCCCATTCCTATATCTTTTATATATATTCTATCGTTAATTTTAAATGGTCTTGTCAAAACGAGATTTACCCATCCTGCGAAGTTCATAATGGGTCGCTGTAATGCAAATGTCAATGCCGCACCCATAAGACCAAGGGACATTACAAGAGAGCCGACACCTTCATATAATAATGAAATGGCAATTAAACCTGCAATAAACCAAGTTGTATATTTAAATACCGATGCAAATACGGGGTAATCTCTTAACTCCCCTTTTTTTTCAAAAAATCTCCTGATTAATTCCAAAGATATGTCTAAAAATATCAATGTCCCAAGGATTAACACAATTAATATACTAATTTTACTACTATATGACTCTAAGGTGGATATATATTGATATATGTTTAATTTTGTTCCCAAATAATACAATATACCAAGTAAAATTATTATTTTAGCCAAAAACTTGGTATTGAGTATTAAATTTTTGTTAATCATTTTTCCCACGGCATCTATTAGTTATAATCATTAAAATTAGAATTATGAATATATAGTATGAGCTCCGATATTTAGCATATGCTTCGATATTACTAAATTGTATGAGCTCCCACATTATATAATATTATATATTTTCACATAAATATTTTAAAGCATCCTCTTCCATGAAGTGCAATTTTCCGGGAACAATAATACAATGCAAAGGTTTCCCAAAATCATAATTAATCAAATCTTTTACTTTTCCATATACAATTTTTGGTTTTAGACTTCCAGCCCTTGCCACTACAACAATCTTTGTATCTTCATTTAATATATTCTCTTTTCTCTTTTCTTCAATTTTTAATAGTGTTTCAAGACCTTCATTTGCCGTCATGAACCTGTTTTTATCTGCATGAATATCCAAAAGGCATAATGTATGATATCCCATTTTTAAATTCTCCTTTATTACATCATATGGAGTTTCGGGGAAGTAGTTTGGCTCTGGAAATACTATTGAAGTGGTTTTCCCAAATTTATACAATTGCAAACCTGTAATGCCAATTGCCGAATATATTGACGGTGCATTTATGATAATTACTTCAATCCCCTTTTTTCTTGCTTCAACGGCAATATCTACGTGGGTTGTTGCTACCATGGGGTCTCCTGCGGTAAGGAACATTATATCTTTATCATTACTTTCATTTATTAGCTTTTCCGTCTCGTATTCTACCTTCTCCCTATCCAAAACTACTATCTCTTTTCCAAAGGTCTCTTCTATTTTTTCTATTGTAGTTCCTGTTAAAACCGCTGTATAAAACTCAGCATAGATTTTATCCACTTTTTTAGCATATTCTAGTGTTTTTAGCGTCATATCTTTTTCATCGTATAATCCTAATCCTGCAAGTATCAGCATGAGCTCACCATTGATTTTACTAAGAATAGTCCGAAATAATCATAAAAAATTTTGTTTATCGATATCTTGTTATATTAGTGTTAATATATATTTTATTTTTTTTATTCGATATATCTACATATTTAAATTAAATTTTATAAGCAAAATAAACTAATATTTACGATAAACCGCCGAGAAAGCCAACGATTTTAATCGTTATACAAAACATAGTTTTGTAAAATCTCTTACGAGATTGGATGAGAGGCGGACATTATAATTAGTCAGTAGTAAAACATAAATATTTGAAGTTTCATAGTGAATAATGCTACCAGTCCAAGTATCTATGGGTAGGGTTAGTAAAAACTCTACCGCTGGTAGTGGTTGGAAGTGCATAGCGTAGCCCTGAATCTCCTAAACGGAGATAGGGGTAGTGGGCTTGGCCACCCTTGTAGGGTTAAACCCTGCTAAAATTAGACGAAATCTTCATGATTTCGTTGCTCGCTTACTACCGTAAGCGAGAACCCAACGAGTTCACTCGTTGGAGTAGGTCAGACTAACTAAAAAAGAAAAGAATTTATATGTTATTCCTTCAACCCTAATTTTTCGAGAACAGGGTCGCAGGATATGAAGTGTAAATCAAGAGCAACTTCTTCTGGTTTCATTCCCATAGCAAGACCTAACAACTGTGAGTAGTGTATAACAGGTAACGAATATTCTCTTCCGAATTTCTCTTTTATCTCTATCTGACCTCTATCAAACTGCAAGTGGCAGAATGGACATACTTCTGTGATACAGTCAGCATTTGCGTTTAGCATGTTTTTAATTTTTGTCTCTGTAATTGTTAATGCGGTTTCCAAATCTCTTGCTCTTACTCCACCACCTGCACCGCAGCACATCTGTTTATCTCTGTAATTTACTGAGGTTGCACCAATTGCTTCAACAAGGGCATCAAATGATTTTGGTCTTTCCGCACTTTCAAGATGCTTAACATCTGTTGGTTTTAAATAGTGGCATCCATAATGAACTGCAATATTTAAATCTAATGGTCTTACAACTTGCTCAGCAATTTTATCTGCACCATAATCGAAGTATAAAACTTCTGGGAGGTGTCTTACCTTTATTGTTCCTTTAAATTCATATCCATATTTTGAAAGAGCTTGATTTACCTTTTCCTTAGCTTTTTCATTTTCATGTAATATATGGTTTGCTTCATACAATGAACCGTAGCATCCGTTGCAAATTGTCAATACATCCATTTCATTCTCTTCTGCAATGCATAAATTTCTTGCTGCTAAGGTGAGCCATGTAGGCAAGTCAAAGGAACCGAAAACCCCGGGTGCTGGACAGCAGGAAGCTTTTTCGAAAGGGTGTAATTTTATACCTAATTTATCTAATGCCTTGTAGGTTGCACTTTCTATACCTGGGTATCTGTTTGGCGCGATACATCCTAAAAAGAATATGTATTCCAAATCACTCATTTTTTCACCAAATCATTTTTAATTTAATTAACACGTGTATAATCCAATTAATATTATTAATTATTGCATATCTGACCATTCAAGGGTTTTAAGTTCTTCTAATTTCTTTGTTTCAGTGTTCAATCCAACTTTTTCGCAGAATCCATTATCCTGCATAATTCCTCTCATCTGTTCCAATACTTCGGGATATTTGTGTGTTGTTGGAGGAACTTCTGATAACCCCAATTTCTTCCTAACTTCTTTTATTTCATCATTTACTGGAACAGCATGACCGGTTAAATAAACATATAAACTTGTTTTTCTGTGAGCAAGTGCCACATATCCCATCTGGAAAGCAACGTTTCTCATTGCTTTAATTACTTCTGTAATTTTAACATCTCTTGGACATCTTTCATAGCATGTATAACATGTTGTGCATTTCCAAAGGTCTTCACTTTTTACATAATCCCCTAGTCCTAACATTGCGGACCTTATTAATTTTCTTGTTCTGTATGCAGTTATTCTTCCGCTTGGGCATCCTCCAGTGCATGTTCCACACTGGTAGCATCTTCTAAATGATTTTATTATATCTTCTTCTCCAATAGCCTGTCCTGCTTCTATTAATTTTTCTGGGAACTTTGGATTAAAATCTTTTGAACTTAAAACCATACTTTCACCTCTTATGTTATTGTGGTATAGATTATATATATAAATGACCATGTGATGTTCTTTATAATACAGTTGTATAATACAGGCGGAATTAATAGTTAATTTTATAAATAAAAAATAATATACTCTAAAAACACAATTTATCATAATTAATAATGAAAAATTGAATTTATTAATTTTATTTTGTAAATCTTATTTTCGTAAATATAATAAAAACTCAAAAAGGGATACCGTGTATGAAGGAGAAATAGCAATAGGTCCTATCCATTCTGCGATACTTGAACCACATAGATTGAGACTGTTCATTGAAGATGAAATTGTAAAAGATGCCGAGCTCACCATAGGGGTTAATCATAGAGGTATAGAGAGACTCATGGAGGGGCTTCCACCTGAGAAGGCGTGCATACTTACTGAAAAAATTTGCGGAATATGTTCCCATATACATTTGTGGAATTCTGTTAGAGTTGTTGAAAAGGGAAGTAATATCGAAGTTCCAGAACGGGCAAATTACATAAGAATAATTATTGAAGAATTGGAAAGACTACATTCTCATACTTTATTGTTCGGTCATGCATTTGAAATTCTTGGACATGAAACAATGTCTATGAGAGCATTCATGCTAAGGGAACCAATAATGCAGACATTATTTGATGTAAGTGGAAGCAGAGTCCAGTATTCTTGTCCTGTGATAGGTGGAATAAGACCAAGATGTAATATAAAAGATAGCCAAATTCCAACACTTATTGAACGAATAGAGAAATTTGAAGAGAATTTAAAAAAACTTATAGATAGAACTGTAAATGATCCATTGTTAGTTTCCCGTATGAAAGATATTGGTGTATTGGACAGAAAAATAGCTGCAAAATATCATGCTTTGGGACCAACTGCAAGAGGAAGTGGAATAAAAAGCGACATGAGAAAGATGGGATATGTGCCTGAATATGACCCATTTGAATTTGATGAGGTATTATTTGATGATGGAGATGTTTTATCAAGAGTTGCCGTAAGAATGTATGAATGTTTTGAAAGCATCAAGATTATAAAGCAGGCATTGAAGGAGCTCCCGAACCTTCCTAAAAAATTCTATAATCCAAACTATGAAATAACTGAATTTGAACCTGTGGATATATACAATGAGGCACAGAGAGGTCAGGTTTATCACTCTTATGGAGTAAATAGTGAAGGCAGGATAAGACATTCAATAGTCAGAACTCCAACAGCAACAAACTTGGCATGCATGGAGGAGATATTAAAAGGATACCATGTATCCGATGCTGAATTAATTATAGCAAGTTGCGACCCTTGTTTCACATGCACAGATAGGTTAATAATATTAAAACAGGACAAAAATATAAAATAATTTAATAACTATAACGTAAATATAAAATAAAATAAACATGAAAATTAAAATATTAGATAATTACAACTTAAAATGATGAAATTATGGATGATGACATATTAAAATTATATGTAAATTCAACATGTCCATTATGCAATATTTTAAAGGAGATTTTAGAATATAACAATATTAAATTTGAATTAATAAATATAGACGATATATCAGAATCTGAATTAAATGATAAATTTAAATATATTAATAATATAGGAGATATTAAAAATATTGCATTTCCAGCTATTGTGCTAAACAATGACATAATCGTTGGTTATGATATAGAAAAACTTGAAAAACTATTAGGTAGGAAATTATTAAAACCCCCTGTCGCCGAAAAATCATCCGTCGATACTCTAAATAACGCCGATGAGTTGATGGAATATTATAATACCGTTAAGTTATTTAGCGAATATAGAGGTTATTATTTAAATCCTGATGAGAAGTATGTTTTAACAGTGCTCAATGCTCAGTTGAAGCGTCAAGAAAATGGAATAAAATATTGCCCATGTAAGCTTGGGAATGTGCCCTGTCCCTGTCCCACAGTAGAACATGAGATTAAAACATATGGGCATTGTTTTTGCGGACTCTATGTATCAAAGGAGTATGTAGAAAATTGGAATGAGGGAGATACTCCATTAATGCTTTCCAATAGAAACATTAAAGAATATAATAACGTCCCAAGTAATATTGATAGCCATTTTTTAAAGGTCCATATATTTTTTAACAAAAAGTTAGACTATGAGAGCTCCCATAATTCTTCCAACATAAACTTGGAGGAATTTCTTGATAAATCTTATAAGCTGAAAAATAGTGGATATGGATTTAAAAACGATATATTGGTTAAGTTTAAAGAAGATGAAGCACATAAAAACCTGCAATTATGGCATAGCAACTTTAATGATTATTACAACAACAAGATAGAAGATATAACCAGTGATTATGAGTTTGATATTGCAATAAATACTCCAATAGGAATTCCAAATGGAAAAAAGATAGAATTTAAAGGGCTAAGTATTACTACAAACTACGGAAATTCACAATATCGTAAAAGATATTTAATTGAGGGGAATGATTCAAATATCCTTGATGTTGTGGATTGCATAATTGTTTTAGAAGTCATTGGATACATGAATAAAATGATGAACAAGTCATACCTAAAATATGCAAAAGAAATAGAATCTTTACAAAAAGATATAAATCAACTTGTAATTGATATAAATATCAATAAAGAGCATTCATTTGAAGACTATTTGTCAATACTGTCCATAAGTGTTAAAAATATATCCGATATTCAAGAGAAAATTACAAAAAAATACAACTTATTTGAGTATTATATGGCAAAAAGATTGGGCAACCAAAAGTTTAAATCATTTTTACATTCCTTTGGATATAATGTGAGATATGAGGAGATTCTTAAAGATTTTACGCATCTGTTAAATGAGCTCAGTATTATGAAAAACACAGTAAGTGAATTAATAGACATACTTGAAACTAATGTGAATATATCTCAAAACAATAGGGCAATTAAATTGCAGAATGAAATACATAAAACTGCAAAAACCCAGTTAAATATGCACAGGGCAGTTGAAGGATTATATACAGTCTTTGCAGCATTTTATTTTACAGAGCTCGCATTGATAATATTTGAAGGGCTAAATCATGCAAAGGTTGTAAAGTATGATGCCTATGTTTTGGCGTCTTTCTTTGTTCCAATTGCTATGTTGCTTGGAGTTGTTGTAAGTAAAAAATTAAAAAAGAGATATGGTTGAATATCCTTATAAAAAAATAAAAATAAAAATATTAAAAATAAATACAGTGGGGATATTATGAATTCAAAAATAAAAGATGTAATGAACAAAGAGTTTATAAAACTCAGTCCTGAGGTAGTGGGCGGTGAAGCAGTTCAAATCCTGTATAAAAATAAAAAGGCATACGCCCCAGTAGTTGAAGATGGAAAACTTGAAGGATGGGTTAATGCACTGGATTTATTAGTTGGATGTAAGCACTCAAAAATTGAAGATTTGATGCTTTTTGTGGATGAGGTAAAGGTATTAAATGAAGACGATGAATTAACTGATGATTTAATAAATGAAATGATTAAAAATGAGAATATATCATATCCTGTTGTAAATAATGACAATGAAGCTGTTGGAACGCTATCTGTTTTTGACATATTGGAATATATTTATAACACTAACCGGTGATGCTATGAAAGAATTAAAACTTAAAATAAGGGGGATGAGTTGCAATATGTGTGTAAAAACCATAAAAAACTTATTATCTGAATTAGACGGCATAATTGATGTAGATATAGATTTAGAAGGGGGAACTGGTATTATAAAATACGATGAAAATAAAATAACTGAAAATGACATACTAAACAATGAGGCTTTCGAACTGTATCCTGCTGAAAAAATATAATACTTCCTTTTATCTTTGTTATTCTCTCGTTAATACTGTTAAACATATATTATAGTATTAATCATATATTGTTGTATATTTTTTATTTTTTTATTTTTTTCATGACTATATTGGAGGATATTATGAATGTTAAAATTAAAATATCCGGCATGACCTGTGCAGTATGCGCTAAAACTATTGAAAAAGTGCTGAGCAAAACTGATGGAGTAAATAGCATCACTGTAAATCTTGTAGATGAAAGTGCAGAGGTGGATTTTAATCCTGATGTTATTTCAATTGAAGAAATCGGCAAAAAAATTGAAAAACTTGGTTTTGATGTTGTTGGAATAGGGGAGGATGAAAATTTAGAGGAAGTGGAGGAGCATAAAGAATTAGAACTAAAAGATAAATTGCATAGGGTAATTGTAGGGGCTATATTTTCGGTAGTTTTATTCTCCATGATGTATGTTGCTATTCCATACAAACCATATTTAGCTTTTTTACTGTCCTTACCGCCGTTGATATATGTTGCAATGCCAATATTTAAGGCAGGTTTTAACTCTCTAAAAACTAAATCATTAAATATGGATGTAATGTATTCAATGGGAATGGGTGTGGCATATTTATCCGCCATTATGGCAACTGCCGGGATTCTACCAAAGGAATTCATGTTCTATGATACTACAATAATGCTTGCTACCCTTTTAACACTTGGAAGGTATTTAGAGGAACAGGCAAAGGGAAGAACTTCTGAGGCAATTAAAAAGCTTATGGGCTTAAAACCAAAAACTGCGAAAATAATTAAAGACGGTAGAGAAGTTGAAGTATTAATAGAAAATGTAAAAATAGGGGATATAATAGTTGTTAGACCGGGAGAAAAGATACCTGTTGATGCTGTTGTGGTTGAAGGGGAGAGTTATGTTGATGAGTCGATGATTACGGGAGAGCCTGTTCCAAATTTAAAAAAATCGGGGGATAAGGTTATCGGAGGAACCATAAATACCAACGGAGCTCTGAGGATAAAAGCTGAAAAAGTGGGGAAGGATACTTTATTATCTCAAATTATAGAGCTCGTCAAAAATGCTCAGTCATCAAAACCAGAAATACAGGGTTTGGCTGATAAGGTTGTTAGCTATTTTATTCCAACAGTTTTAATAATAGCTTTAATATCTGCGATATATTGGTATTTTGTAAATGGATTTTTGTTTGCCATAACCATATTAATATCTGTTCTTGTAGTTGCCTGCCCATGTGCATTGGGGCTTGCTACACCTACTGCAATAACTGTTGGAATTGGTAGGGGAGCTGAGCTCGGTATATTGATTAAAGATAGTAGAGTATTTGATGTATCAGACAAATTAAATGCCATGATATTTGATAAAACCGGAACTATTACCATTGGGGAACCTGAGGTCATAGATATAATTACAGATATGGATACTGATGAATTTTTAAGGATGATGGCGATATTGGAAAGTAATTCAGAGCATCCCATTGCCAATGCCATAGTAAAAAAGGCTTTGGAGCGGAATTTGGATATTGGTAATAAAAAGGCTGAAAAATTTAGGGCAATTAGTGGAAAAGGAGTAGTAGGGCTTGTTGATGGTAAGGAGATAGTCATTGGAAATAAATTATTTATTGAAGAATATATGGCTAATAACAAAAATAATAAGAATATTAAGAATAATAAGAACAATAAGGATGATAAAAACGATAAAAATGATTATAATTATGAGAATATTGCCAAAAAACTTGAAAATGATGGGAAAACCACTTTAATTGTAGCAGTAGATGGAGAAATAAAGGGAGTTATTGGAGTGTCGGATAAAATAAAAGAGGACGCTAAGGAAACTATCGAAGCACTGAAAAATATAGGGATAAATACATACATGATTACGGGAGATAACGAAAAAACTGCAAAAATAATAGGTAAAAAGGTGGGTATTGCAGAAAATAACATATTTGCCAATGTGCTACCAGATGAAAAAGCAAAAATTGTTGAAAAAATTAGAAACAATGTTGATGGCTATGTGGGATTTGTAGGTGATGGTATAAATGATGCCCCCGCACTTTCAACAGCAGATGTGGGCGTAGCTATTGGAGGAGGGACTGACATAGCAATTGAAAGCGGAAATGTTGTTTTAATAAAAAATAGATTAAAGGATGTAGTTGGGTTTGTAAGACTCAGTAAAAGAATATTAAAACAGATAAAACTGAATATCTTCTGGGCATTCGCCTATAATTTAGCGTTAATTCCTGTGGCAGCTGGTGTTCTTTATCCCTACGGTGTAGTATTTAGACCTGAGCTCGCTGCATTTGCCATGACATTAAGTTCAATTACAGTTGTCAGCTTGTCGTTGCTGTTGAAGAGATACAATCCAATGAAAGATAATAATTAATAAAAATAAAAAATGGTGAAATTATGGATAACTTAGAGCTCTTTAAAATACTTTTAAAAAATTATAAAATAAAAAATAAAAATAAAGAATACATTTCACCAAAAGAGATGAATATTACAGATAATAATTGCGAGTATTTAGGAATTCCAAAAATAATTCTTATGGAAAATGCTGGTAAATCCATTGCTGATGAAGTTGTGAATTATTTAGATGAAAATAAAAAAAATAAAATATATATATTCTGCGGACTTGGGAACAACGGAGGAGATGGATTTGTTGCTGTTCGTCATTTAATGGGATACTGCGATTATATGGATGAAATCTCAAAATCCTTCGGATTTTTACGATTTCCTTCGCTTCGCTCGGAAATAAATGTAATACTACTTGGAAAGGAGAATGAAATAAAAACCTATGAATCAAAGGAAAATTTTAAGATTTTAAAAAATATAAGTGAGCTGGATTTTAGGTTAAAAATAAAAGAAGCCATATGCCCAAATGAAATTTTAAAGGTAATTGAAAATATTAAATCAGAAAAGGAAAATGTAATAATCATAGATGCCATGCTGGGAACAGGCATTAAAGGGGAGCTCCGAGAACCATTTAAAACTGTGGTAAATGGACTGAATAAATTAAAAAACGATAATGATAAAAGCAATAATTTGAAAATAATCTCCGTAGATACTGAAACTAAGGGATTAAATGCAGATTTGATAATTACATTCCACAAATTTAAGTTAGGTAATGATTTAAATAAAACCAATATTAAAAAAATAGGTATTCCACCAATAGCTGAGCATATAGTTGGATGGGGAGATTTAAAGGCATTAGCTAAAATAAATCCAAATTCTCATAAGGGGGACAATGGAAAGGTTTTGGTTGTTGGCGGTTCTAAGGAATTTTTCGGAGCTCCGATTTTATCTGCATTGGCATCTTCAAAAATAGTGGATTTGGTAACTGTTGCATCTGTTAAAAATACAATTGATGCTTTAAGAAACTATCCTGAATTAATGGGTTATGAAATTGAAGGGGATTATTTTGGAGGGGAGCATGTGGATGAAGTTGTAGAGCTCTCTAAAAAATATGATGTTGTTGTTCTTGGAAATGGATTAAGTGTAAATAATAATACAAAAAAGTTTGTAAATGGATTTTTAGAGGAAATGGAAAAATTAAATAAAAAGGTAGTAATAGATGCAGATGCTATAAAGGTTATAGGTTATAATAATTTTAATTTTAGTGAGAATTTTATATTCACTCCCCATAAAAAAGAATTTGAATATATGGGACTTAATGTTAATGATAATATGGATATATCCAATATAAACTCCACAATAGTTTTAAAGGGAAAATACGATTTAATATTCAATAAAAATAATATAAAAATAAACAAAACAGGAAATGCAGGTATGACTGTTGGAGGAACAGGAGATGTTTTATGCGGAATAATCGGTGGATTATTTAGTAAAAATGACGCCTTTATTTCAGGATGCTGTGGAGCATTTATAAATGGGTATGCGGGAGATTTATTGCTTAAAGAGAAAGGATATTACTATAATGTTGTTGATATATTAAATAAAATACCAAATGTTTTAAATATATTTCAGTAATATATATTATATACGAGCATATCCGACTAATAAATTATAAAAGGGGTATTATGGAAGATGAATATTCAAAAGCAGATTTACACATTCATTCAAAATATTCAGGGATAATGAAATACATGGGGCTAAAATTTCCAGATTCTGTGGAGGAACCAAGAAATATTATGAAGCATGCCAAAAAGAAAGGTTTAGATGTAATTGCCATTACGGACCATAACACTATAAGGGGAGGGTTAGAAACTAAAAAACTTGAAAAAGAATACGGTGTTGAAGTTATTGTTGGAAGCGAGATAATGACGAAAGATGGGGAAATTTTAGGATTATATCTAAATGAAGAAATTCCAAAAGGGCTATCTGCTGAGGAAACCATCGAAAAAATTCATGAACAGGGTGGTTTAGCAGTAGCTCCTCATCCATACAGCCCAATATGTAAAGCAATAGGAGACAAGATTTTTAAATTAAATTTAGATGGGGTGGAGGTATTCAACGCATACCATAGGGATGGAATAGTAAATAATATAGCATTAAAGAAGGTAATGAAAAATTATCACAAAAAGCCTGTGGCATTTATAGGAAACAGTGATGGACATTTGGCAAAAATGGTTGGTAATGGATATACAAAATTTGAAGGAACTTCAAAGGACGATTTATATGATGCAATAGTTAGAAGAAAAACATCTTTTGACGGAGCTCCTACACCCCTATCTGATATTATATTATGGAGCTATAATGTGGTTTATGTCTCTGAAAAAACACTTATAAAATCCATGGTATCTAAAAACGATTTGAATATAAAATTTTATAAAAAACTTCTTGCAATGTTCGGCGGTTTAATATATATTGCCACACCCCTTCCAATAATTTCCGGGGTTATTGGCAATTACTATCTTAAAAGAAAAGCTAAAAGCAAATTAAAAGAGGTAAATCTGACCTACTCCAACGACTAAAGTCGTGGGGTTCTCGCTTACGGTAGTAAGCGAGCAACGAAATCACGAAGTGATTTCGTCTAATTTTAGCAGGGTTTAACCCTACAAGGGTGGCCAAGCCCACTACCCCTATCTCCGTTTAGGAGATTCAGGGCTACGCTATGCACTTCCAACCACTACCAGCGGTAGAGTTTTTACTAACCCTACCCATAGATACTTGGACTGGTAGCATTATTCACTATGAAACTTCAAATATTTATGTTTTACTACTGACTAATTATAATGTCCGCCTCTCATCCAATCTCGTAAGAGATTTTACAAAACTATGTTTTGTATAACGATTAAAATCGTTGGCTTTCTCGGCGGTTTATCGTAAATATATAATAATTAAATTAACTCAATGAAATTCTCAATCATTTTTAACCCTGCTTTACCACTTTTTTCAGGATGGAATTGGGTGGCATATATATTTTCTTTATTCAACACACAGGGGAATTTATAGCCATATTCACACACTCCGGCAATAACTTCCTTATTTGATGGATTTACATGATATGAATGGACGAAGTAAAAGTATTCATTATTTTTTATGCCGTCAAATAGTGGAATATTCATTACCTGCTCTACATTATTCCATCCCATATGTGGTATTTTTTCAACAGTATCTTTAAATTTTATAACATCTCCTTTTATAATTCCCAATCCCTTTGCACCATTTCCTTCTTCACTTTTTTCCATCAATAACTGCATCCCTAAACATATACCTAAGAATGGAACCTCTTTTACTATTCCACATATGGCTTCTTTTAAGGAGCTCCCATTAACCTCTTTTGAAAGGTTCTCCATGGCACTTTCAAAATTTCCGACACCAGGTAGTATAATCTTATCTGCACTGAGTATGGTTTCAGGATTATCAGTTACCACTACATCTTTTGAATATAATTCAACTGCCTTCACTATGCTTCTTAAATTTCCCGCATTGTAATCTATTATGGCAATCACATTATCACTTTAATAGTATTCCTCTTCTAATTCTTTTAAGGTATCCAATATCTTTTCCAGTGCAATATAGGCATCTTCTTTATTTTTTAAACCTGTGATAACCACTTTTCCACTTCCAAATATTAACACAACGACTTTTGGATTATCCAGCCTATAAACTAAACCTGGAAATTGTTCAGGTTCATATTCGGTTCCTTCGAGGGTTGATATATCATCTAAATTAGGTTCAACTCCGAGCTCTGCGGTAGCTACCATATTTTGAACTTTGACTTCTGGATTCTCATCTATTTCAAAACCTGCTTCTTTTAAATAACCTATAACTTTTTTTATTGCTATTTCCGCTTCTTCCTTGCTTTTAGCCCCCGTGCAGTTTAATTTACCACTTCTGAATATTAACAAAGCTACTTTTGGCTCACTCAACCTACAAACTAAACCTGGAAATTGTTCAGGTTCATATTCTGCATTATCCAATATATCCGCAGCATATTCTAAATCTATATCATTTCCAATTTTAGTAGATACTACAACATTTACAATCTTTATATCGGGCTTCACAATTTCACCTAATTCTTTATATAGTATTTATATATTTTATATACTATATAAATATTATTTATTATTAATTTGAATATATGGATTAATGTTTTAAAAAAAGAAAAAAATGGAAATGAAAGAATTTACATGAATAAAGCACCGAGACCTGCTGCAGCAGTTGCGGTTGTGTCTTCTTCTTTCTTTTCTTCTTTCTTTTCTTCTTTTGCTTCTTCAGCAGGAGCAGCAGGAGCAGCAGCAGCTGCAACTGGAGCAACAGCAGCTTTTTCGATAGCTTCTTCAATGTTTACTCCTTCTAATGCAGCAACTAATGCTTTAACTCTTGCGTCATCTGCTTCTACACCAGCAGCGGTTAATATTGCCTTAACAGCGTCTTCTGTGATTTCTTTACCTGCGGAATGTAATAATAATGCAGCGTATATGTATTCCATACTTACACCTCCAAAGTAAAAATTTTATTTTTTGTCTTATTGTTTTAATATATAATGTTTTCGATTAAGTCAATATGTGAGATAGGTAGTTATTTGATAATTTAGAAGAGCAACCCTAATCCAGCAGCAGGTGCTTCTTCTTCTTTCTTTTCTTCTTCTTTTTCTTCTGGTGCTTCTTCTTTAACTTCCTCAGCAGACACTGCTGCTGTTGAAGATAATTTTTCTTTTAACTCATCATCAAGTGCTTCATCACCAACTTCTGATGCAATAGCAAGCATTTGTGAGTATGCTTTGCCAAGTATATCGTCTGTGGTTTTGTCTGTAAGGAACGCACTTTCGATAGATACTGCTTTTGCATCTCTGAATGCTTTCTGCAATATTGTTTCGATTGTTTCAGTAGTTGGTATTGCCGCATTAACTGACAAGTTAAATGCACTGTTGAATGCTTTCTGTATTTTCTGGACGAATTCATCTTCGTCTATCTTCAATACATCTGGGGTGTAGACTACTCCATCTTCATAAGCTGCTAAGAGGTCTAAACCTACTTTTGTAGGCTTTATGCCCAATGCAGAAAGCACTACTGCAACTTTGTGAGGAACAACCTCTCCCTCTTTAACAAGTACGGTGTCTTCCCTTATTGCTATCTTACCTTTTTCGATAACTGCTGGAAGACCTGCACTTTTTAATTCCCCTAAGAATGGTCCTGGTGGCATTCCGGTTGAACCTTTTTCCACCACAATGTCGCATGGAGCAACAGCTCCTCCTTTTATAGGAGCAGGTGTTTTACTCTCTTCTAAGGTCTTGTAAAGCTTAAATGGATTCATATCCGTGACTATAATAGCTGCCCCTTTTGCTATGTGCTCAGCTAACTTAGCAAATTCAGGATTACCAGTTTCTTCGGCAACTTCCTCAATAGCTCTTTTAATCAGAGTGTTCCTTGACATCCTTAAAATCATTTTTCCTCTGATTTTATCTCTGATTTCTTGAAGTTGCCTTGCAGGGACTTCCATCATGTCTGCCAATGCTACAACATTACCTTCTTTGAGCAACTTCTTTAACTTATTTACTTCTTCAATCTTCCAAGGGGCAATTTTGTGTTCAAATTCTGCTTCTATCATAGTTCCATCCCCTTACTTTTCTATGGGGACTGCTGGTCCCATTGTTAGTTTTGTATAGGCATTTTTAACATGGTAAAGCCCCTTTTCATATTTCCTAGCTACCGTGTTTAAAACTGCTTCAATGTTTTCAGCTAATTCTTCATCGCTCATCTGCTCAGTTCCCACTAATGTTTGGAACGATGGCTTGTCTCTTGTATTTATAATAACTGTCTTCTTAAATCTCTCAACCAATGGTTTTAAGTTTGCGTTCGCAGGAACTGGTTGAGGCATTTTTCCTCTCGGACCTAATACAGGACCTAAGGCTTTACCAACAAGTGGCATCATATCTGCCTGAGCAATGAAAAAGTCATGCTCATTTGCTATCTTCTTAGCTTGTTTTTTATTTTTTCCTAATTCTTCCAATTCTTCCTGTCTTATTACAGTGAGGCCCATTTCTTCAGCCTGTGCCGCCAAATCACCTTTTGCAATTACTGCAATTTTTGGTTCCTTCCCTCGTCCGTGAGGTAATACGACCTGCTGTTTCAATCTATTTTCAGGTCTTGTGAGGTCGAGCTCCTTTAAATTTACGACCAAATCCACGGACTGTGTGAAGTTTCGCGGCTTAGCAAGAGAACGAGCCTCCTTCACTGCTTTTATTATGTTTTCTCTGTCCATGTTATAGCCTCCTGTAATTATAAACCGCAGTCAAAAATTTGAGCAACATAAAAGTTGCCTGTGTCCAACATAATCTGTTGGAATATAAATTAAATCCCAACTGCGGTCAAACATGGAGCAAATCTACTTATTTAATAACTATTATATAAAGATTACGCTACACTAAATTTATTGGCTTAAACTTTCCAATGTTTTATTACACAAATCAATTACTTCTCTCAATGCCTCTTTAAGCACTTCTTCGGCATCATTTCCTTCGGTGGTTTTTACAATCAATTTTGGATTGGAGATATATCTACCAGTTTCAGGATTTAAAACAGGATGCTCTATAACATAGGACGCCATAATTACCTTATCCGTTTTTTCCAACAATATATCTTTTAAAAGGTTGCATAATGAATGGTCATCATCTATTAATTCTACTTCTATACTATTTTCTGTCTTTTCCAATATTCTCATGGATTTGCTCATGGTTATCCCTCCAAATTATAGTATTCTTTAATCAAATTTATATCTTTATTCAATACAATTTTGTCGTTTTCTATTCTGAAAAATTCTTTTTCAATGCATTCATCTATAATGTCGTTAATATCTTTTTTGGTGAAGTATGCCACCAACACAATAATGTTTCTCACTGGTTTTGAACCAACATTTACAAAATTGAGCTCAGTATTTATATCATATAATTCTTTTAATATGTTATTGAATTTGTCAAAAGGTAGTGAGCATTTAATTAGGTTTTCATCTTCTTTATATATAAAATTAATTTTTAAGGATTTAAGTGCATCTAATATCAAGTTTTTGTTAATGGGGTATTTTATATCGGATAAATAATACTCGAATAATCCCTTTGAATTTGGGTTATATTTTTTGTGGATTCTATTTATTAAATTCATAACACTTTTATAATCTTCCACTGTCTTGTTCTTATCATAACCATATATTTTTATCCTAAGGGTGCTTACATCATTTAATTCTTCGGTATAGGCTGCTTTTGATTCTATTGAACAATCAACATCCATTTTTGAAATTTCTTTGCAAATATCCATTATCTCTCTATTGGTTGCCTTCACGCTTATCATTTTTTTCATAATCTCACCAAATAAACATATATATAGTATATGCAATTATTTAAAGTTAGTATATACCTAACTTAACATAAAAATTTAACATATAAATCTAAATATGTGGTTAATATCAATTTTCATAAAAGAATATCAATAAAAAAATTTTTATAAAAATCGTATATTTTATATTTTATAATATTTTATTAATTTAAAAAAATATGCAATTTTATATTTTTCTACTACTACATGGTAATTAATACATACATAATACATATATTTTTTATAATTGCTCATGAAAAAATGAAATAAAGATAAAAGATGATAATATGGAAAACGGGAGTATAGAAAATATAATAAAGAACACATCGGAAGTGGTATCCGTAGAAGAGTTAAAAGAAGTCATGAATAAAGATGAGAAAAGAGCATACATTGGATTTGAACCAAGTGGGAAAATTCATTTAGGACATTATCTCCAAATCAGAAAGATGATAGACTTGCAAAATGCAGGATTCGATATAATTATCCTACTGGCAGATTTACATGCATACTTAAATCAGAAAGGAACAATGGAAGAGATACAGGAGCTCGCAGAATACAACAAAACTATATTCAACGCTATGGGATTAAAGGCAGAGTATGTTTATGGTAGTGAGTTCCAGCTTGAAAAGGATTATACAATCGATGTTTATAAAATAGCCCTAAAAACTACACTAAAAAGGGCTAGAAGAAGTATGGAAGTAATAGCAAGGGAAGATGAAAATCCAAAGGTTGCAGAAGTGGTATATCCATTAATGCAGGTAAATGACATAAAACATTTAAATGTGGATGTTGCAGTGGGTGGAATGGAACAGAGAAAAATACACATGCTTGCGCGGGAGCTCCTACCAAGTATGGGGTATAAGGCACCAGTTTGCATACACAATCCAGTGCTCACAGGTCTCGATGGAGAAGGCAAAATGTCATCATCAAAAGGGAACTTCATTGCAGTTGATGATGAGCCAAACACTATTAAATCAAAGATAAAAAAGGCATACTGTCCAATTGGAACTGTTGAAGGGAATCCGGTATTGGAGTTGGCAAAATACTATCTAAACTATCCACATACCATAGAAAGACCAGAAAAATTCGGAGGAAATTTAACCATCAGTAGCTATGAGGAATTGGAAAAAATGTATGCTGAACAAAAACTACATCCTATGGACTTAAAAAATACCGTTGCAAAAGAGATTATAGATATTTTAGCTCCAATTAGGGAAAAATTAATATAATTAAATATTTATATTTATTTTTACTATTGTTCATCAGTTTTCGGTGGAAGAGGGAGATTATGGATTTATTAAATGCCACATATTTTGGAAACACCCTATATAATTATATAATTTTTATTTTGTTTATAATATTTGGAATCGTATTTGGAAAATTATTCAACTCCATCATCAAAAGATATATAAAAAATTTGGTTGGAAAAACAAAAACAAAATTTGATGATATTATATTGGAAGCTCTCGAGCTCCCCATTATATTATTAGTATTTGTTGGATTTCTATATTTGGGATTGAAATTTCTCGTTCTTCCAAGCAGTATTGATATATTGTTAAATGAGGCCATTAAAATCGTGGTTATATTATGCGGGACATGGTTTGCAGTCAATTTTGTTGATGATTTTATAGGTCATTATATCATGCCTATTGTAGAAAAATCAGAAACTAAATTTGATGACCAAGTGGTATCTCCATTGAGGAAGCTTTTAAAAATAATAATCGTAATTGCCGGGTTATTGATGGCACTTAAAACTGCTGGCTATGATATAACAACACTCCTTGCTGGTTTAGGTATCAGCGGTTTGGCCGTGGCTCTTGCAGCACAGGATACCGTTAAAAATTTCATTGCAGGGGTGTTAATATTTGTGGATAAACCTTTTAAAATAAATCATTGGATTAAATTCGATGGTGGAGAGGGGATTGTAGAGGATATAGGGATTAGAAGCACAAAAATAAGGACTTTTGGAGATAGCCTTATAATTGTTCCCAATGCAAATCTTTTAAGTGCGAATATCGAAAATTTCTCTGAGATGAGAAAAAGGAGGGTGCTTGTAACTATTGGTTTAACCTACGACACTTCTGTGGAAAAACTGAGTAAAGCAAAAGAAATTATCAAAAACATAATCGACAATCACAACGCCACACTACCCCCCATAAGAATCACATTTGAAGAGTTTGGCGATTTTTCATTAAATATAAGGGTTGAATACTTTATTAGAAACTTTGGTTTTGACTACTACTTAGATACCATGGATGAAATAAATATGAAAATTAAAGAGGAATTTGAAAAAGAAGGGATAGAGATGGCATTTCCAACTCAAACAGTTTATTTGAAAAAAGACGGTGACTAAATGACTGTATCACAAATAATAAATGATATAATACTTAATAATAGTATAGAAAATTATTTATTATGTCTTTTATCCATATTTTTTTCAATAATCATTGGGCGGTATATGGATGCTTTAATTGAACGACTTGCAGATAAATTAAATAAAAAGAAGGAACTTGAATTTGATGAAGTGATAGTAAGGGCATTATCATTACCTATTGCAATTGCTATCGTATTATCAGGGTTTTATTTGGGATTTAATTTTTTATACACTCCACAAGATTTAAAAACAATGATAAATGAAGGAATATCAACTGCATTTATTATTTGCATAATTGTATTTTTTGATAGATTTGTCTCTGAATTAGTTGAGAAATATTTAGCAGATGCAATATCAAAAAGAACAAGAATGGAAATTGATGACCAAATAATTATTCTAACCAAAAAAATCATAAGATTGATTATTTGGATTGTTGGATTGGTCCTCATTTTAAGCAATTTAGGATATGATGTAAAAACACTACTCACAGGTTTGGGGATTGGAGGTTTGGCAGTTGCATTGGCATCTCAGAATTTGGTTTCTAATCTTATAGGGGGTTTTATAATCATCACTGATAAACCATTCAAAATAGGAAATTGGGTTAATTTTAGTGGAGGGACAGGAATTGTAGAAGACATTGGAGTTAGAAGCACCAAAATAAGAAGTATGGATAATTCCATTATCGTTGTTCCAAATTCTAAATTGGTGGATGAAACCATACAGAATGTTCCTTCAAAGAATAAATGGAAGGTCTCTTCAACAATAGGATTGACCTATAACACGAGTGCAGATGACTTAAAAAAGGCAATGAATATTATCAAAAACATTTTATTGAATAATCCAAATATTGAAAGAGAACCAATAACTATATATTTTAAAGAATATGGTGATTGGAGTTTGAATATTCAAGTAGTTTATTACATCAAAAATAACAGGTATAATGGTTATCAAAAATATACAAGCACAGTTAATGAAATTAATCTAAAAATAAAAGAAGAATTTGATAGAGAAGGACTTGAATTTGCATTCCCAACTCAGACAGTTTATTTAAGGAGGGATGGTAATTAATTACAAAAAGATATTAAATTATTAATTAAATATCTAATCCAAAAATATTTTTGGCGTTATCGTGGGAAACCATTTTAATAATTTCATTATCTATATTATTCATTTTCATCTTTAAAACTGTTTTTGGAACTCCCATTATATCCGATGGTGCAGAGGAGCTATCGCTGTTTAATAAAAATCTTTCTCCACCGTATTCCTTTACAATCTCAACAGCGTCCATAGGAGTTAATTTACTTGGCTGAACTGTCAAACCCATATTCATAACAGTATCATAAATCATCGGAACGGTTTCTTTTGTGCAGTGTTCAATTATAATATTCTTCTCTGCGTCCTTATATAATCCCAATGAGTCAATAACTTCCAAAATGGTTTTTGTAGTTTCCTTTTTGTTTCTTCTTGGAGTATGAACAACAGCTGGAAGGTTTAACTCTTGTGCCATAAGCAACTGCTCTTCAAAAACTTCAATTTCTTCTTTTGTGCATTTTTCCAGCCCTATTTCTCCAACACCTACAACATTTTTGGCTTTTAAATATTCCCTTAATATATTGTAATTTACATCAGAGGGTATCATTCTTGGGTGTATTCCCAAACAAACAAATAATTTCAATCCAGTTTTGTTTGCTCTTTCAATCTCGTTGTATATTATTTTATCAAAGTGAGCTCTCAAAATATCCATAGAATAGGGCTCCAATGGGTCGTGTGCCAATGTGATGGCACAATCAAAACACAATGCCATCTTCTCAAAATCTTCATAAGGTCTTGTGTCGGAATGAATATGGGAGTCAATCATGGTTTCACCATATTATTTTTAATATATAATAGATAATACCTAATAGTTTAAAATTATTTTGGTGATAAAATGGATGATTTAAAAGAATTCATAAACATTTGTCATAAACTATACGATAGAAAATACATCGTTGGAAGCGGAGGAAATGTAAGTATAAGAAAAGAAAATTTAATATATGCAACTCCAACAGGCTCAATATTGGGATTTTTAAAAGAAGATGATATATCAGTTGTTGATATAGATGGAAATGTTATAAAAGGAGCTCCCACATCTGAAATAAAAATGCACTTAAACCTATACAAAAAAAGAAAAGACATAAATGCAGTAGTTCATACTCATTCAATATACTCCACAGCATTTTCAATAATAGATAAAAAAATAGAGCTCCTAACACCTGAGGCACAACTATTTATAAAAGAGATAGGTTATGTTCCTTACTTCAAGGCAGGTAGTGTAGAGCTCGCAAATGAAGTTTCTAAAAGAAATGAAGATGTAATACTTTTAAAAAATCATGGAATAGTATGCGTTGGAAAAAACTTAATTGAAGCATATTTAAAAACAGAAGTTATGGAAGAGATTGCAAAATTAAACTACATTATTCATTCTTTACAGTCTCCAACTCACTAACGATGCTCCATATTTGGGTTCTTGTGTGTAGTGGCATATTTGGGTCATCGCTTATATCGTCTAAATACTGAATTGCGGTGGCACTTCTTACAATAAATTCTTCATTTTCATTTAAAACAGAATCTTTTGCATTTTGTGCAGCAGCTCTTATGTTTCTTGGAACTGTTGTGTCGTTAATGATTTCATCAAGCATAAAAGCTATGTTTTTTAATTTATCCTCAGGACTAATTTTTTTAGGTTTAAACATAGTATCACCCCGTAAAATTATGTAAATTGAATTTATTATTAAATATGTAATATTGTTTTTAATATAAATAATGTATCGTATTTAAATGAAAAATAAAAAAATACAGCATAAACTAAAATTAAAAAAGATTTAGATTTATTCCTGTCCGAGTATTTCAGCGATTGGTTTTTCTCCAGCTTCTACAACTTTTGTATTTACCTGAACGATATCTGATGAAATTGTGTTTCCTCTTACACTTTTTCTTCTTCTGATACCTTTATCAGTTGGTTTGTATCCTGGCTTTTTGCTTAATAAAACTCTCATCTTCATACTTCCGTGTATATCGTGTCTCATTGGGAATCCACACTTATCTGAACCGCCTGTGATTTTTAATTTGTATCCATCCAATCCTACAATTGAACCGTTTATTTCATCACCGATTCTTTTACCGATTAATGCTGTTGTTTCTACTTCTAACTGGTATGATTTTCCATCTTTGTCAGATACTACAACTTTAAATTTTGCCATGTTATCACCTTTTTATTTTTTATATTTATTTTTTATCTTTTTATTTTTAGCATTATCCTTTATCTTTTAGAAGATATTAAAAATCCTTAGATTTCTATATTTTAATTACTATTTCTTGCATCATTAACTACTTCTGCCTAAAAACTGAATGACTTCTAATTTATATGTTTTAACTTTTTATTTGTGTTTTTCCAATTTCGCCCATCTTTGACTATATTATGACATTCTCATTTTTATACTTTTTCCTAAAATTCATCTTGTGGATATTTTCCCAATATATTTCCTTTCATATCAATTATAATACAGCTGAAATTTATACCATCCCATCTATTGCGAGCTCTCTCAATCACCCTATTTGCTATGGCATTAAAAACCTCCGTTAAAACACCTTCTTTTTTTAGAATTTCTATAATTTCCTCTGTTGTATTGGCATATAACATATTTTTTAAAACTTCTTTATCTTCAATATGTAACGAACTGTATGCAGTCAATACCTCATTTCTTCCATCTGCAACCTTTGAATGGGTGTTGTATATGCCAGCGGCAAGTTTTATAATTTTCCCAGAATGTCCAAATATTAAAATGTCCTTAACTCCCTTTTCCAATGCTTTATCAAGCATAAAATCCCAAAAATTAGAGACTTCAATAATTTGGTCATCGGGTGCATTAAACATCTTCTTTGCATATTTTGTTCCTATATTTCCCGGTGTAAATATCAACCTCTTATAATTATTTGCAAGTGCAACATCAATCTGCGGAACAAGGGATTCTTTATAAGCATCGTTTGACATTGGTCTGACTACCCCTGTTGTTCCAAGTATTGAAATTCCTCCAACTATTCCAAGCTTTGGATTTAGTGTTTTTTTTGCCAGTTCCCTTCCTTTTGGAACAGATATTTTAACTATGACTCTATCATTTTCATCAAGTAAATTTATAATATTGTTTATGATGAGCTCTCTTGGTTTTGGATTTATGGCATAATCTCCTTTTTTTATTTGTAGCCCGTCCTTTGTAATTATGCCCACACCATCTCCGCCGATGATTTCTACCTTTGGTTTGTTGGATTCGTCCTTTCCATTTATCTTCAAGAGCTCAACTTCTACAATAATATCTATTCCGTTTGTAATGTCTATATCTTCGCCTGCAAACTTTTTAACAGTTGCAATTGTTTTGTTTTTTTCCTTAATTTCTAAATTTTCAATTGGAATTATTAATTTATCTCCCTTATCATTTCCCAATTGCACATAATCCAATTTTATTCCTTTTTTTAAATAATAAACTCCGCAGTAAGCACCAGCTGCGGCACATGAGCCTGTGGTATATCCAAACTTTTTTTCTTTCCTAAAATCGTAAATCATAAATCCCACGGTTTTTTATATTCTATATTATACTATATTGAAAATATTATATTTTTATCTTAGTTATTCTTTATTTTAATTCTATTTATTTATTATTTTTATAAACAGTGATATTATGCACCAAAAAATAAGAGACATTAGGATAGAAGCGTCATTAAAAAATTTAGATTCCCTCTATAATAATCACGTATTAGATGATAATCTATACAATAATTTGAAAAATCTTTTAGAATTAAGAAAAACTGATTTTAACGAGTTTTTAAATATTATAACAAAAGACGATTATGCAAATCAAAGATTTGCAAAATCCCTCGCTATCGCTCAGGATGAACCAAATAAACTAAAAAACAAACCAAAGGCAGTAGTGGCTTTTAGTGGTGGCGTAGATAGCACCGCGTCTTCCATAATATCAAAAAAAATCTTCGATGTAATAGGTATCACAGCATATTCCCCCATTGTAATGCATCCCAATAATAAAAAAAATATATCACAACTGGCAAAAAAGTTAAACATAAATCATGAATTTATAGATGTTGATTTAAATGAAATTCAAAATGACACATTAAATGGAAAATACCACCCATGCGGAAGATGCCATAAAACCATAGAAAACGCAGTTTTAAACTATGCAAAAGAAAATAATATAAAATACATAATATACGGTGATATGCTTTCTGTTGGGCATTTATCAATTGTTCCAGAAGATGATAATGTTTTAAGAATAAATATGCCCTCCTATTTAGTCCTAACAAAAAATGAGAGCAGAGAAATTTTAAAAAGGAACAACATAACCATATCTCAAAGATACGGATGCCCACTTCTTAAAAGTGCCCATAAATATAATCGAAATAAAAAATTCACAATCCAGAGAATTTTAAGAGAAGTCAGAGCTCAGGTTATAGATAAAGATGAAGGTTTAAAGAATATTTTGGATGTTTTGGAATATGATTTGTGATAAATCATCCAACAGATATTGCAACAGAAACCCCATTCTTTTTAAATTTCTTTAAAATCAAATTTATATCGTTTATATCGTTTATATGATTATTACTTAGTTTTTTTACCCCCAATATAGAAACAGGTTCAGAAACCCCATAAACTCCAATGGTTTTAAAAACAAAATCGGATTTTATTAAATCGTCCCTAATCTTATAAATCTCGTTTATATCATCTCTATCAAATATAAACAAATTCTTTTTAAACCTTTTTACAGTTTCTAAAATTCCCCTTTCATCCTTCTTCACATCAACAGTTGCAAAGGCATCTACTCTCCACATCGGAATATCTCTTAAATACAGTGCCTTTTTAACTGCCCAATATACCTTATGGGATTTGATATTTCTCCGAGCTCCGATACCAACAACAATCTTTTTTGGTTTTAAAATTACAGCATCATCTACAACTACATAATTATTATTGTGATATTCTACATTGTATGTATTTAATACATTTTTTAGCGGTTTCCAGCCGTTAGGAAGGATTAAATCAACTTTTTCATTTAAAACCTTTTTATTTATCTTTAAAATATCCTTTTTCTCTGGCACATCTAAAAAATAAATATTGGAAAGCTCATCAATACCTACTTTATTATTCACATCTGTTGCAGTGGTTAAAACAATATTTCCCTTTAATTCCCTTCCAATTAAATTAGAAAAATAGTTTCCACCACCTAAATGATTTGACAGGATTGGCATTATATTTTTGCCGAGCTCATCTAGGACTATTACAAAGGCATCTTTTGTTTTATCCTTCTTGATTTTATCGATATATTTTCTTAAAACGATGCCTGTTGCCATTATAAAAATAAATCCTTTTTCATTTCCATCAATAATTAAATCCCTTGAATGATATATCCCATTATCATAAAAATAATAATCTAAAATACATTTAATTTTATTTGCTAAAATTTCACCGTTTTTTGTGATATAAACTATTTTTATCATGAGCTCATCCTTAATGTTTTGTAATGCGGATTATTCAATTGTATGTCGAAAAAATATAAATAATTATATGCTAAATATTCTTTACTTTTCTATGAATCAACCATGTATTTTTCATATATATAGATTTATAAAAATATAATTAATATATGAATGAGGAGGGGAAATTTTGAAAGAATCAGTTTGTTTTTTAATAGGAAATGGATTTAATTATATGATTAGAGATATTTTGAGAAATGAATTTAATGATAAATATGAAAAATATTCTAACTCACAATTGGCATTCCTTAGGAATTCCATACCTCTCAGAAATAATTTATACTCTAGGGATGAAATTAATGAATTTTTAGATAATATCGACAAATTAATAAAACTTTGGGATGAGCCTAAAAACCGTTATGAAAAATTACTTAATAATCTGAATAACATTAATATAAAGATAAATGAAGAAGAATCTATTGAAGTATTGAACTGTGTAATTAATTATTTGCATGAAATTGGAGCAATAGATGATTGGAATAAGGATTATCTTTATAATATAAACGAGGTTGTCGAATAATTGAATTAGTAAATTTATTTGGTATCATATGTTAATACTAATATCCTCATTAGTGTTAATATGTTATGCACTATCGCTACTGCGATAGTGCTTTTACATCTGCTATCCGCCAACCTGTCATCTAATTTTAACCTGTTTTTAGTCTCCAGCCCTCCAAATATGGATTCTACTATCCCCCGAAGGCGATACCAATCCTTGTTAAACATGCTCTTAATGGTTTTTCTAACTTTGCTAATATGATACTTCCACTTGAATTCTTTTGTTTTAACTATTGGAGTGATATTGTGTTGTAGTAAATATTCAAACAATTCACAGCAATCATATCCTCCATCAGCCAGTAGATATTCATTATCTAAAAAATCAATCTGTTTAACCATTTCCAATAGGTTGGCACTATCGGAACTATAACCTCCGCCCCAACGGGCGGAGATTATTGGAATATATCCTTGTTCTGGATAGTATGATGCTAGAACATGCAATTTATCATGCACCAATCGTTTAGTACGTTTCCCTCCGTGAATGCACTCATAGTATAACCTATTTATGGAAACTCCTGTTGAGTCTGCCATATATAGTTTGTTGGAGGGCTGAGTTAGTAGATTATCTATAATTACATATGTAAAAGTAAGTAAGGTAGATAACCACCAGGTATCTATTCGCTTGAATGCTTTACCGTATGTGGAATGGTCAATATGTTTGTTATGTAATGTATTTGAGAGTGTCTCTAAATCCCTTAAACTTAGTTTGTAGATATGTTTTAATATTAGAACTACCACATATTCATTATAGGGTAGGGCAGATACCCTACCAACCTTTCGTCCTTCGGTAGAAGGACGATTCAGCATGTTTGTAATGGATAAAATCAACGTATAAGTAGTTCTTAGGTCGTATTTCTTATATCTAAGGTCGTATATTCTCCAGTATCCTTTTGTCTTAGGATTGGTCTTTTTCTTTTCTATTTTCTTTTTTATATTCCCCTTCATAACATGTATTATATGTTATTGATAATTTAATATTTTTCGACAACCTCAATATAAACAAAAAGATGATATCCCAAATAATTGGAACCACTGCAAATAAATTGATAGATTTTGAATTGAATAATCGTTATAAGATTTTGGGAAAAGCGTTAGATATTGATGACGAATGGTTTGGAGACGCACTATACCAATTGTTTGAAAAAAGTAAGGTTATCACTCATTTTTATACAACAAATTATGATGGAATTTTGGATATTATGTTAATGAGAAACAATGGACGATATTTAAGTGATGGTTTCGAGGCGTATAATAAGGTTGAAATAAAATTTGATAGCGAAGATGCCTGGAATGCATGCAAGTTTAATCTATCAAACTTCCTCAAGAGCCATAAAAACGACAATATAATTGCCCATTTGCACGGTTCATATAAATTTATCAACACTAAGAGTGGAAAAACTCGCAAACTTATAAAAACCAAGGATGGTAATCATCCAATTGGATATTATCCAGTAATTGTATATAACAGTCCAATATTAAAATATGATTTAATTGAACAAATTGATGTCTTAAAGTGGTATTTTCTACATTTTAGGTTAAGTTTAGGGGAATGCTCAAAACTTGTAATTTGGGGAAATTCACTAAGAACCGACCCGCACATTGTAGATGCAATTTGTCAAAATTTTGATAAAGAAAAGCCATTATATATTATTGATATTAATCCAAAATCAGTAATAGAACGGCTACAAAATACATGTAAAAATAAAGGATTTGATAAATTCAAAAATATAAAAACTATCAATAATTTAGGATTTGATGAACCGCCGAAAACAAAAAAAGATTTATTTGAGTTGTTTAAGAAGTTAATCACTGATTGATGTTATCATTGTTATGCATTGTTAAAGTTATACATTTTATAGTAAAAAATAAAATATCACTTATTTTATAATCTCTCTAGCAATTTCCTTTGCACATTCTCTTTTTTCACTTAAATCATTTAGAAACTCTGTAATTTTTTCATAGCACGATTTTTTACACTGTCCGCAGGTGAGCTCACCATTCTTACATTTATCATATATCTCTTTAAGCTCATTATCATCATCAATTAAATGATAAACATAGAGCTCATACACCACACACTCCTCAGGAATTCCTCCAAGCTTTTTCTGCTCTTCAAGAGTCTCTCTACCTCCTGTTTTACACGACATTATCTTTTTCCTAAGAGATTTGGATGGCTTATCACTTAAAAATATTGCAGTCTCTGGTTTGGATGAGCTCATCTTACCTCCTAAAAGTCCAGTCATGAACCTATGGTATGTTGATGATGGAGGTATAAATTTAAATTCCTTTGCCCTATTTGCTATATCCCTAGTTAATCTTAAATGAGGGTCTTGGTCAATACCAACTGGAACAACAACCGGATTCTTTTCCTTTAATTGAGGATGAAGTATGTCGGCAACTTGAACAATTGGAGCAAGGATATGCCCTATATTTGTTTCACCACCAAATCCATATATTGCCCTCATCTCACTAAAATTAACTCGTTTAGCCAATTTCATCGCCAAATCCTTAACCGTCTCATTTTTTGATTGAAGGTAAACATTTATTTTATTTGGATTTAATCCCAGTGCTATATAGTTTGTAATATACTCCTCAACCGCAAGCTTTTTTGTGGTTTCGAAGTCCATTCCTCTTGCCCAGTATGCCTCTAAATCAGCTATCGGAATATATATTTCTGTGTTGTAGTTTTGGTAGTAAAGGAGCTGGTCAACTATCATCTTATGTCCAAAGTGCATTTTACCAGAAGGCATCATACCGCTTAGAACTGTAAATTTTTTACCTTCTTTCATTGATTTTATTATTCTCTCAAAATCTCTATGTCCGAATATTATGCCTCTTCTCATAAGATGGTGGGGATTTTCAATATCCTTTAATAAATCTTTAATTGGTTTTATTCCAAAGTTTTCCATTGTTTTTTTATAATCAACATTATCTGAAACATCCCAAGGTGTTATCAATGTCTCACCCAACTACTTTAATATTTAGTATTATTTATCCATCTATTTAAATTTATTATATATTATATTTTATTTTGATTTATTACTTATTTTTTATTTATTGACTCTAATTTACTCAATTATTCAAAGTCATCAGGGAGTTTTGCCGCAATATCGTGATGTTCTGCAAGTCCAAGTGCCGCAACTGCTCCAATTATTCCTCCATCCTTTTCAAATATTTTAATAATGTCGATATTATTTCTCATTGCCACAGCTTTTGCCTCTTCAACAGAAACCATGCCTCTTTTTGCTTTGCAAGTATATAATTTCATGCTTTTTGATGGGGTGATTCCATAATATACTGCCATTGCAGTTTTATCTGACAAACTTTTTTCTTTTAAATGATTTTTAATTAATTCCTTGATTTTATATTTATATTTTGGATATACTGCGAAGGTCAGTGCAATAGATACGCAGTTTTGTGTTTTATCAGGATTTCCAGGATAAAGCTGAATTATAGTATGGTCTATATAGTATCCAATGCCCTCTTTTTCAACTAATTTTCCAATCTCATTTGCAAGAACCCAGGTTGCTCCTTCTTCCTTTGTATCAGTATCATCAATACCTATTATTACCTTTTCCATCCTTGGGGTGATTACTACTCCTTTTCCAAGCTTTGAACCGCCACCTTCTTCATGCAATATGGCATCAACTACATTTTCGGCATTTTTTCTCAATTCAACACCAACTCCTGCACCAGCCAAACCTGCATAAATAATATGAACATTATCATCTTTAACAAAAACCTGCTCAATACCTGCGGCAGATAATGAAGGGACAAGTTTTAACCTGCATTTATCTATTTTTAATATAAAATGGTGATTATTTCCTTCCCTCCATGCTGAAATAATAAGGGGAGAAGTTCTCTGATATTGATATATTACCCACTGAGCTCCGTTTGGACAAGGGTGTTCTTCTATGAGCTCGACAATTCCCAATTCTTCATCAACCATGGCTATTATTTTTTTATATGAAATATCCTCTGCATTGCCGTATTTGTCCATTTATATCCCTCTTTTATTTATTTTTCATCTAAATTGGTTAAATGTTGAATAATCTTTTGGTAAATATAATCGTATAACTCTTCATTATTATCATTATCATCTATTTCAAATTTTTGTAATCCATAATTTAGTATTATTAATTCGAGCTCCCACTCGACAGTTTCAAGTTCTTTTTTAAGTTCATCTATTTTATTATATATGTCCCATTTTAACGAATCATCAACATTTACCACTATATTTCTCATTTTTTTGATACATTCATTTAACTCATCATAATTTACCACATTTACATTGCTGTTCAGTTCATTTAATTGACATCTAAGTTTGTTCAATGTGTTTAGGTATTTTCGTAGTTCATTACTTAAAAATTTTGCATCATTGATATTTAAAGTGTTTGAATTATTGTCCAAATCTTTTAATGTATCCTCTAAAATGCCTATTTCATTATTTAGGTCTATATATTTTTTTAAATATTCTTTTAATTTTTCAATTTCGCTATATTCTTTATCTTTTAAAAGTATCAACTCTGCAATCTTTTTTATTTTATTAATCACCATCCCCTCCATCCACATATATAAATGACGAACATCTAAATCTTAAATGGGTGAAGTGGGAATCCTCAAAATCACTTTTTTATTTTATTACGATAATACAGTATTATACCGATGAATATATTTTAAATCCCCTTCACCACAATAATAAAAGTTTAATAATATGTGTTATATATTATTACACCTATTGCTACTATATTTTAGTCATACCATACTCAGTCATATTTTACATGCCTTATATTTGCCAGTGAGCCATGTTTTGCCTTTTTCATTTCCAGTCCACTCATCAGAGCTCTGCCTACGCCTATTACTTTACCATCATATATTATTACAATTTCATCATTCACAGAAATATTTTCATCGCAATCCTTAAATCCCGGAGCAAATAGCGAACCTTTTTTGACTTTAAAATCTACCTCTACCCAATTTGTTTTCCCAAGTAGATTTCCGCCGTCATAGGTTAAAACTAAAAGCCCATTTTCCTCATTTAAAGAACATATTTGAACTAATTTGTTGTTCTGTTTAACAAAGAATTTTCTATGCCTTCCTTTAATAATTACATCGTCTGGGATAAAATCTTTATTAAATTGGAACTTTGCAAGCTGTTTGTAGTTGTGTATGAATTGCTGTTTTCTGGTTTTATTGCTTTCATTATCATTGTCGGGATTTTCATTTAATACTAATTCCTTTAACTCTTTTAATGTATTTTTTAGATTTTCAAGAGACTTTGTAGATGTTGGATTGTCGTCCTCAGAAGTAATTATATAATTACCGTATTTTTTATATTCATTTTCATCTAAAATTTCCAAATAATGCTCTGGCAAATGTGCAATTATATTTAACTTCCCAAATTTATCTTTTGCATTATCAAGGTATTCTTTTAAATGCTTGTTTATAAATTCAATTTCTTCGGAGCTCCACTTTCCAGTAACTGGAATATCATAATCTATTGCACCTTCCAGAGCTCGTGGAACTATACCATAGGGGGATGTAAGGATTACCTCCTCAACTGGGAAATTTACCGAGTTTATGGCATTTATGAAAAATTGATGAGATTTTGAATAGGAATATGGCTTTTTTGATGAACAAGGTAATAAAACGATTGTATTTGTAAATGCCTCATAGTTTTTCACTCGTTCAATGTATTTTTTTACCTCTGGAATGGTGGTTTCATCAATGGACACTATAATCTTTTTGCCCTTAGATAGTGGAATGTTTCTTAAATCTGGATTGTATCGCCTATAATTTGCACGGAGATATGGGTCTGATAAACTCGTTTCTTCTACAAGGTTTCTTAAACATCCCTCTTTTATACAGTATTTTATCTCTTCAACCACTTCATCTAAAATTGACATGTTATGTTGTAGGAGCTCATCAAAAGATTTATTGCTTATCGTCATCATCCTATTTTTTGTAAATTTATATCCAAGGGATGCGTAGTATGATGCAGATGAATAATCAAAATAATCTACACCCAAATATGCCAATAAAGGCATTTCCCATGGAAGCGCAGTGGGGAAATATATGGCAGTATTTGGAGAGATTTTTTCCCTTAATTTTGGAATTAACTCAACAAGTTCTTTTCTTTTAATTAATCTCCTTCCATCTGCAATTATTATTAAATCAGGTTCTAATTCATTTAAATTAATGTTATCAATATTATCAACATATTTTCCAAAATTTATAATGCAGTATTTAATCTTTTCTTCATTTTTAAGTTCAACTGTTCCATAGGTTTCTTCTTTATTTACATCTATTAAATAATTTGCAATATCTTCTGGACAATCAAATGGTATTTTTAGTAGGGGGAGTTCAATATCATTCAATATATTCTCATCAATCATTTTCGGAGTTATACTTTGGTTATTATTTTTTTTATTTTTATCATATTGTGCCTTACAATATACTTCCTTGCAAATTCTTCCTATATCATAATAAATTGGTTCAAGCATCTTATCACTTTTTCATTATTAAAATAGATTAAAAAATATTAAATTATATTTAAAAGTTAAATAAAAATTAAATAATAAATATTATTCTTCTCATATTTATGTGGTTTATTGAAAATTATCCTATTATAAGTTTTTTTATCTCGAAGGTAACGGAGCTCTCAATTATTCCTGCAATTACAAATAACAGTATGGAAATAAATAATAATCTTAAAGAATCTTTACAATCCATAATGTAATTATTATTCTTTTTTAATTTTTTTATCATCCCTTTAAATAGCACTATTCCAGAACTACTGGAAAGTATAAGTGCAGGGATTTCCACAATACCATGAGGTAATACCAATAATATAAATGTTAAGGGGTTGTTTATATATAATACATAAGCCAAAATAAAGGCATTTGATATTACAATCAATATTGAAAATATCGTTAATACATACTCTAAAATTTCAACACTTAAATTATGAGTCAATATATAGTAGAATATATCAAATGAGGATTTATTTTCAAGATTTAATGAATTTATATATTCTGAAAATTGCTTAAAAGTCATTTCTCCAATTTCTTTAATCCCTCCAATATCTAAATAAAATAAAATATATGAAATAACAAATGACATTAAAAATAATATAGCAACAGTATATATGATAGTTTTCTGCCTTTCAAAAGCATATATAATTTCTAATATTTCATATGTTGTTTTACTCATACTTATCACGAAGTTATTTTTATAAAATTTAGACAATTATTAGATAAAAATATTTTCAATTATAACATAGTTAATGAATTATAAAAATGGGTGAGCTCATGGATGATAATATTTCCAATATTTTAAAAACCTTAGAGAAATATGATGTTAATATAGAAAATATGATAGATTGTGGAATGGAACTTTGTATTTCTGATGATGTTGAAAAAGAAAATATTAGAAAAAAACTTGAAGAAACAATTTTAAACAGCTTAAACAACCCTAATGTATCCACTCTAATAATAGGTGCTGTAAAACTTGAAGAGGAGGGTATGAGGGGAAATTTACCGTTCAATTATGATGAAGACCCCAATTATATATATGTAGATGAAGTCATTGGTATGGCAATAGCCAACGAAATAGCCGGGACAAAGGCGATATTTAATTTTAGATGGTATGATGCAAAAAAACCCGGGATTGTGGGAATTCTCGACGAAAAAGGATATATATTTTTAGATGATGCCATCGCCGGTTTTATTGCTGGATGCATGTCAAAAGTCTTTGAATAAGTTAAAATTCCATAAATACACTTAACAAAAAATTAAAAAAGGAAATGGAAAAATATAGACATTTAAGGTTTTTCAACCTTTACTGCTTTTCCATCCTTCCATTCTACGAATATTGGTTCTGATGGAATGTCATCCAATGTTTTGAAGTATTCTACTGCTGCTTTTGTTCCCCATCTGTCAGAACCTGCTAATAATATTACCGTATGGCCGTTTATTATCTGTTTTTGAATTACTCCTTTATTTGCACCTGGGTAATCGTTGGTGATTTTTACTTTGAATGTCCATGCGTATTTTTTAGCCAATGGGTTTGCCACAGGACCTCCAACTAAGATACAATCTTCGGTTATTTCCAATGATTTATTTACTAATTCGGTGGTATTTTTAAGACATTTTGCTGATAGGTTGTTATCTATTTCTGAACCGATTATTAATTTTGCATTATGGACAATTTCTTTAATTTTCTCTGATTTGATGTCCTGTGCGACATCCAGATAGTTTATAGTCCCATGTCTAGAGCTTGATGATGTTGATATTGTGGTGGTTCCAGTAGTAGTTGGCAGTGTTGCAGCAAGTATAATATTTACTTCTGGGTCTTTGATTAAGGTTAGTTCCAACACTCCCTCAACAGGTATTCTATACCACCCGATCTTGCTGGTAATATCGTTTTCTTTCAAGGTTATATTTTCTGTTCCATTATTTACGATTATATTTTCAACATCCAAAGTTCCTATTGGGATTCTTATTATTGAAAATCCTTTTTTTGAGGTGTTTATTGCTTTGAATTTTATTGTAGATATTAATTTACTATTTTCTTTTTTAGCTTCTTCTTTTGTTATGTTTGTTATGTTAAATCCTTCATTTAGGATTGGTTTAATCTCTGACAATATATTATCAAGTGTTTTATTCATCTCGTTTTCATCGTTAATTTTAGTGTTTTTAAGTTCGATGGCTTTCTGCATCACTTCTTTTAAAGTTTCAATATGTTCTCCAGTAAAGTTTATTGATATATTTTCAAGATGAGGTATCTCAATGCTGTCATTTTTTACAGGAATTACTGTAATATTAAGGTCATTTCCAGATATTACTTTTATATTATCCAAATCAACGTTCTTCAATGCCTCGGAGTCCATATTAATATTTTTCAATGCTTCTTTTAATTCTTCCCCCATAATTGTGTTGTTTATAAATATTTTCTTAAATATATAGCCTTCACAATCTGACAATACTGCATGTTTTAGTATTGCTGAATAGGTATCATTTTCATTAATAACTTTGAATGTTACATTTCCAAGGTTAAATGTTCCAGATTTTGTGAAGTTATAACCACTTATAAATAGGCTGCCATTATTTACGCTCCAATTAACTATGCCAATTCCACTTACATTTAAAATTTCGATATTTTTGAAGGTTATGTTAAAATCATAACCACTACAAGGTCTTTTAGAACTTATAGATTCTGCATCAATGGATGCTACAATGGTTCCATTAGTTTCAGATATATTATATAATTTCAAATAAACAGGCACTTCAACAACTTTTATGTTTTTAACCAGTTTATTATCGCTTTCATTTTCTTCTTTGATAGAATTGGATTCATCAACCATTGTAACGATTGTATATGTTTTTGTGTCATCTGGTGTCCAGTTAAATGTTATTACTTTTGTTTCTCCAATATTTAATCCGCCTATTGTTTTTGTTCCCAAGTCATTTGAATCTATGTATAAATGGACATCAAACGACTTATTTGTTATATTCTGATGACCATTGTTTGTTAATGTTATGTTTATTGTTGCCGGCATCCTATATATTGATGGATTTGAAATTTTCATGTCGATGATTTTAATGTTTGGTCCCTGAACTACAACAGTTTTTGGATTGATAATTAGATTATTAAACTTGTATCCGTTTATGTCGGACACAACGACTCCATCTATCGCAATCTCTGAGTTTCCTACGTCCAATGCCTTAAAGGTTGCTCTTGCTATGGTTGTTGATGTGTTTATACTTCCATCCATTATACTGAATATGACCTTTCCATCTTCAAATGTTGTGTTTTTAAGTCCTTCTGACGAGTTTATTAAGAATGTGAAATTTGTGCATTCCAATATTTTTGAATCATAGGTTAAAACTCCGTCAATGCCTTTTGCAGGCCTATCTGCGGTAATATTATTTAATGATATATCTACTGTAAATGTTTCGCCTGTTTTTGTTAAATTTATTGATGGGATTAAATTTAATGCGATAGGTTCTTCAACTGATTCAGCTGTTTTTGTGTATTGGTTATTATTTTCATTAGTTTCTTTTATTTCCCCATTTGAATCAACTACTGCAACAATTGTATAGTTTTTATTTTCTGTCGGCATGAATGTGAAGTTTATGGTTTTTGTTTCACCCACATTTAATCCTGAGATAGTTTTTGTTCCAAGGTCTTGGGCATCAATATACAATGCCACTGAAAAATTATTTGAAACGTTTCTTTCGCCGATATTTTTAATTACAATTGGTATTGTATTCTCTTGATATGATTTTAAGTTTAATACTAAAATATCATTAATTGTTAAATCTGACCCAGGAATAATTATTTTGGTAATATCTGAACTTTTAATGACACTGTAATTTTCATTATCTTTGATAGTAACATCCTTCAACTGAGTTGTAGCATTTCCAACATTTATTATATTATAAGTAATATTTACTGTGAAATTTGTTGATTTATTAAGGTTCTCTATTTTAAAGAGGTCATTTGAAGTATTAAACGAAACAACTCCTGCATTTGATGATATACCAACTGGTGTCATTATTGATTTATCGTAGCTCAGCGTTCCACTAATTTCACTTAGGGTTTCATTTTCTTTTGGAGATATGATTATTGGAACAGTTATATTCTCTCCGAGCTCTCCACTTACAGTCGTAGGAGTTATTATATCTGCTATTGGTTTTAATAGTATTGTTATGTTTGAATTTTTTAAAGTTATGTAATATTTTACCCCATTGGCATCAGATACAGAAGTTTGAGTTAAATCTACTGAATCATTTCCATCCTTTAACGCCTTAAATGATAATGTTGCTACTGTGAAGTTACCATAGGGTTCATTAGACATCCACAATAAACTTATTTTTCCAGACGAAACATCGATATCCTTCAAACCAGCATTATTTGCAATATCACTTAACGTAATGTTCGTTAAATTCAAAATACTTGAATCATAAGATATAGTAGTTTCAAATCCACCACATTTTGTATCAGCAGGGACATTTTTTACAACTAAATCTAAGTTGAATGTATCTCCAACATAGGCATTTATATTGTCGGGGGCTAATCCTACGGATACATTTTCTGCATAACACACTCCCAACAAAGAAATCATCAAAACCGAGAGTGTAAATAACTTCCATTTCATGATGTATCACCCAAAAAATCAAAAAATAATTAATTAATTCAATTTGCAGTATATGCTGTTGCTGTTCCCGTATCTGGGTCATATTTAAGGAAGTAATGTGTAGTTCTTCCGCTGAATGCATCTGGGTGTATGATTGTTCCCAAATCCATCAACACCTGGTCAGTATTCATAAGTCCGAGTTGCCAGTAATCTTCACTTATACAGAATAATTTACCATTTTGAACTGATTTAAATGTGTCATATCCGGGATGGTCATCTTTGAAGTTTGATAGCCAGTTTGTATTTGATGGCACGACCCAAATATCAGCATTTTTTGCTCTCTCTGCAAATGTTTCATAGTCAATCTTTGCACTGCCTGTTCCAGGATAATCGCTAAATATATAATCCCCATGGCAGTCATCCATTATTCCCTTAGCTACATAGGATTGAGCCTTAGGCACATAGGTTCCACCATAGGATGGGTAATTTTTACCCCATGCAACTAGAACAGGTTCTTTACCTCTTGTTAATCTTCTAACATTTAATGCCTTCTTTTCAACCTTTGTGAAGTATTTGCTTGCCACATCCTCTTTGTTGTAAAATGCGGCAAACATCTTAACCCATTCACATCTTGAGATATATGAGTCTTCTAAATATTCTGCATCCGCAATATAGGTAATATTCAAATCTTTACATTTTGCAATAATGGCATCTCCACTGTATCCAGGATAAACGAATACAGCCTGTGGAGATATGTTTATTATTTTGTCATAGTTTGGACTGTATGATGAACCAACATCAACTATGGAGCCGTTATCAAGCCCCTGTTTAATATCGTCGAAATACCACGTGTAGCTTCCGCCCCACATGATTCCTTTAACTGAATCAATTACTGAACCGTCATTGTTCAATGGCTCCATTAATGCTATCTGTGTAGAGCTCATCACAACGACATTTGTTAATGGAACATCTAGGATTTTATCATACTTTCCATCCGCCCAGGTTGGTATGGATTGAGATGCATTTTTTAATAAGAATTTCTGCCCTGTGGCATCTTCAACTATTTTATAGGAGTATGCATCGCCGTTGTATGGATTTACTTCATTTCCATTTTCGTCATAGTAAGTAATTTTTATGTCTTTGGCGTAGTGAATAGGTTCTCTCATTTTATCATAGTTTTTGAAGAGATAAACTACATCTGCAATATCTATTGAATTATCAGCGTTTAAATCTCCATCTTCAAGGTCGAGATTTCTATTTTTGAAGAGATAAACTACATCTGCAATATCTATTGAACCATCTGCATTTACATCGCCTAATCTATGGTTGTAATCCCCATCTGCGAATGTTGGGGAAATACATATTAATAAAGATAATACACTAAGTATTATCATGGGATGAGTATTTATATTTTTCGACATATTACATCACCCAAAAAGTTTTTAAAGTAATATTCTAATCATATATTGTATTTTATTTAATATTATACAAGAAAAGTTTAAAAAAATTCATAATATTTATATATTACGGTTTAATTTATAATATATAAACATATGTTTAATATACTAAAAAATATTATATGAGTGGCGATATTATGAAAAAAACTGTATTTTTTATTACCATATTCCTTCTATCAATCCCAATAGTATTGGCAGATGATGTAAATCTAAATGTAGATATGCCCAACAAGGTTAGTAAAGGAGATAATTTTACCATTAATATAGATGTTAATTTAAAAAATAAGGACATATTAGGTTTTGAATGCACAGTGAAAATTCCTATCGAAAAAGTTGATGATATAAAAATAACAGGCATTGCAGGAAATGAAGAACTAAAAAAAGAAGCAGGGAAATTTTACGAAATTAAAAAGAAAGATTCATCAGTATCTATAAGATTTACCACTTTTGGAAAGCCATTAAATTCAGATTTTCATTTAATGACTATAAATGCAACAGCTTTAAAAGAAGGTAATGTGACATTTACATTTAAATCGATAGCATCTGATGAAAATGGACATAGGATTCCAGTTGATAAAAAAACTACCGATTTGATAATAGTTGATAACAACAAAACAGTTGAATCCGATGAAAATTTTTTATTATCAATAATTGATGCCATAACGAATTTTTTAAAATCCATACTTGGTGGTTAAATGAAAATAAATAAATTATTAATTATACCTATTTTTTTGATATTATTTACTGAAAATTTTGCATTGGATGATATCATTGTGAAATTAACCCCTGATAACATAGAAACTAATGGAGATTTGGTAAATTTTAATATTACAGTTGAAAATATACCTCCAAAGGAAAGTTTAGGCATGCCATCATCATATAGTGACTCAGAAATAAAAGACGGTGGATGTCAAGGCGTGGATATTTGTATAAATTATTCGAAGGATTATCTAAGCCCCATTGGATTTAATTGGAGCGATAAGTGTAAGGATGTTAAAATAAAGGAATATAAATTCGAAGATGGAATTTTTTATTTATCCATAATGTTTGATGAGATAATATATGATAATACCATAAACCTCGGGACAATAACCTTTAACCCCATAAAAAAAGGAGAAACTAACTTGAATGTTAGTGGTAAGGTGAGCTCCGAATGGGGCGTTAAATATGATAGTGATAATATGTATTGGCGTAACTATGGTGAAACATCACAATATAAAGAGCCTTATCCTAACACTAAATTTTATGGCGCCACAGTAAATATTAAGGAAATAGGAAATTACACAGGTTCTGCTAATTTAAATGGAGAATTGAATGACAATATAGTTTCATCATCTTCGTCTTCATCGACAATAATTAACAATGTAAATGTAATCACAAACCAAAGTGTGCCTGAAATTATTGTAAAGGAAATAAATATTTCAGAGGAGAAGCCGAATATAACGGTTATAATAAACACTGATGGAAAAAATGGTTTAGATTATAATTTATTAGCGTCTATTTTTGTTGGAGGTATTTTTTCAGGAATTACATTTGGATTATTATTTAGAAGGATGATACCATGAAATACATAATTTTATTTTTATCCTTTTTTGTTTTTCTATCAGGAGTATGTGGTGAAAATGTATCCGTAGAATTGACCCCAGAGAGTATAAATGCCTATGTTGGAGATACCTTTAATTTAGATTTAGTTGTAAAAAATGTCCCTGCTGATACAAAATGTGGTGGATTTGAAACTACTATATCTTATGATTCAAGTATTTTGAATTTAACGAACATTACGTTAAGTGGTACATCCAATACTGCAAATTTAAAAACAGTAGATGTTTCATCTGGAAAAATAAGTCTATTGTGGATGTCTAATGAACCCTATGGTAACTTCACAGTAGCAACATTATCATTTAAGGCGTTAAAGGATGGAAATGATTCAGTAGATTTAACTCAAACTTCTGTATCTGATGCCAATGGGGTAAAATATTACATAACTTTAAAAAATTCAAACATAACAATAAATCCATTAAACCAGACCTTAGGAACCATTACATTAAAAGATTTTGACCTGAATAAAAATATTGATGCAGTTTTATCCATAACTGGGGCAAAAACTCCTATAAAGAATATTTCAGGTAGCATTTCATTTAAAAATATAACAATAGAAAACAGCCCTACCCTAATGGACATATTTTGTAATAATTTCAGCTATACCATATATAATAACAATATTTCATTTTTTATCATTCCAAATGAAAAGGATGAGAATAAAACCATATTCAATCTTTTAAAAATACCAGTAAATGTCAATAATGCTAACTATAACATTTCAATGAATTTAACGATAAATGGAGAGCAGATTAAGAACATAACAATAAAAACAGAAGAAGAACAGGAAAATATCTCAGAGTATAAGGGATTAATGTTCTACGTAGATTCTGGATACAATGAAGAAACAAATATCTCAATAGGCTACTCAAAAGAAATTAAGTTAAAAGTATGCAATATTGACAAAAATTTGACAAATTTTTCAGGATATCTCTTCATAAATAATTCATTATTTGATGTTTCAGATTATGGAATTTCAGAATATTCTGACATATATGATAGAATAAACACTTCAAATATTACCTTTAATAACAGCTACCTGTATTTCAACATTTCACTAATAAACGGAACAAATGGGACATTTAGTATTTTAAAGTTTAAATTGTCTCCAAAGATTAATGAAAATATTTCTTCAATAATATATCTTGAAAATCTATCTATATACGCAAATGATACAAAAATAAACTTATCAGTTAAAAATTTAACAGTAAATATTGTAAAGAGGGAATCCAATAATCCACCAAAATTAAAAATAGCCTACAAAATAGTTAATAACAAAGAAGTGCATTTTTATGCCTTAGGTTATGATGAGGATAACGACGATTTAAAATATGTATGGGATTTTGGAGATGGGAAAAACTCAACAGAGGAAAATCCAATTCATATATATTCAAATTATTCAATATATAAAATAAGATGTATTGTTAATGACCCATTAAATGGAACAGACGAAGTGGAAGGAATTATCTCCATTAAAAATATTAATCCAGTAAATTATACAATTTCCAATGATTCCTTCATGCTGGACAAGGAAAATGAAAATAAAACCATTTATTTAAATATAACCTTAAAAAATCCATTAAATTATAAAGTTGATGGGTATATCAATTTTATGGATTACGGAAATAATTATCATCCGCCAAAAACCCAGTATCACATTATATTAAATCCAAATGGAACAAAAAATCTTATTATTCCAATAAATGTGTCAAAATCATGCAAAATTAAATGGAATGTTGTTTATTATCCAAATATACGAAATAACGCAAACAGCAAAATAGATATCATATTCTATCAGTGGGATTTTGAAAAAAAGATAGAATTTAAATCCAAACCACCGATGGTAATAAACAATTATACAAAAGTCATAAACTTCAACAATACAAAGGTAATATTGAAGGTAAATAAAGTTGAGACCGTTAGGAACTATGTTATAAACAAAACCATAACAACTACAAGTCAAAACTCTATACCATACTATTCATTTGCGTTATTATTTGGATTTATAGTGGGAGTAATATTAATTAGATTTAAAATTAAATAATTATTTTTTAATATTTTTTATACATACTCAAATATTAATTAAATAAAAATAATTTTTTTAATATATTTAATACCAGTTTAATAATTATTTAAAATTGAATGGTAAATTTTAAATACTATTTTAATTACTATAATATTACTATAATATAAATATTTAATTAATTATTACCAATTAGATAAAAAGGTGTTATTATGAAGAGAATATTAATACTCTCTATTTTGACATTAATATCGCTGATTCCCGCAACAATGGGAGCAGAAATAGGAGATGTAAATAACGATGGTTCAATAGATATTGCAGATGTGGTTTATCTGTTCAAGAACAGAAACCTTGACCTTGAAGATGGAGATTTGAACTGCGATAATTCCATAGATATTGCAGATGTGGTTTATCTCTTCAAAAACTACGATACATTTAGAAGTCCAGTTGTATTTGCTAAAACATTTAAATTAGAGCCGCACTGGGATGAAGGATATTGTTATATGGAAGATTCAAAAGGATACAAATTTGTTTTATTAAAAGAAGGTGCAACACCACCAAATATTCCTGATGCAAAGGTAATCACAACACCAGTGAAAAGCATAGATACTATATTTTACTGCCCAATTGTTTCAACAGCTGATGTATTAAACGATTCCTCATGCTATGATACAATAAAAGGAGTTCCGAGCTCCGTCTTGAAATATTCATCGGAGCTCACAAAAAGATACGACGAAGGTAAGGTTGCAAATATTGGTACATCATCCAGTATGAATTATGAAGTAGTAGTTAATACAACTCCTGATATTGTATTCTTAGGAGATTGGTCGTCCCATGACACAATGGAAGCTAAATTGAAAGAATTGGGAATTACTGTATCAAGGTTCTACACATATGATGAACCAACATTCTTAGGAAGGATAGAGTGGGTGAAATATGCCGCTGCCTTCTGGGGAGAAGACAAATACAACAAAACAAACGATTACTTCCAAAGTGCATGGAAGAAGAAGAACGAGTTGTTAAGGACAACAAGAAACGCAAAAGACTACCCAAAAGTTGTTAATTTCTGGAAATATAGCGATACAAGCACGCCAAGTATTCCACAGGCTCAAAATTTTTACAGTAAGTTAATAAATGATTTCAGAGGAGATTATGCATTTAATGACATACCTGGAACAGGTTCTGAAAAATTAGATACTGAAACATTTATGGAAAGGGCAACGAATGCTGATGTTGTCATATTAAGACAGTGTAGTGATATAAAAACAAAAGAAGACTTATTGGCTAAATATCCAACATCAGGCTTTGAAAACTTCAATGCGTATAAAAATGGAAGATTCTATGTTTCAAAACCTGATTATTATATATGGGAAGCAAAAGACCCGATTGGATATATGGAGGACTATGCCAAGATGGTTCATCCAGAATTATTCCCTAATGGAGATAGTGATTTAAAATACTACATTAAGCTTCAATAAATCTTTATTTTATTAAATAAAATGAAATTATTTTTTATTTCTATTTCTATTTTTTACTATTTCATTTTGTTTTTATATGTTTAAACATAATTTTTTTATATATAGTTTAAAATAAATAATTTTATAGACTTATAACGTGGAATAATGAAAACGATGCAAAAATATTCGGTATTTGTAAATTGGTTTAAAGATTATGTAAGCAAATATAATTTAGACCCAAAAGACCAAGAAAACATAAATTTAAAAATTTACCATACTTACCGCGTATGCGATGAAATAACTGATATTGGAAATAGTTTAAACCTAAATGAGCTCGACATGTTTTTAGCAAAAACTATTGCATTATTCCATGACATCGGAAGATTTGAACAGTATGCAAAATATAAAACATTTTCAGATGCTAAATCCGAAGACCATGCATTATTGGGTATAAAAATACTATTGGAGAATAATATACTAGGGGAGCTCGACAACTCTCATGTTGAAATAATTATAAATGCAATTAAATATCACAACAAAGCAAAAATACCCAATAACTTAGATGCTAAAAGTTTATTATTTGCAAAACTAATTCGTGATGCAGATAAACTGGATATTTGGCGTGTTGTGATTGATTATTATGAAAAAAAATCAGACAATGAAAAAATTGGGCTTGGATTTTTGGATGAACCATATATCTCTGATGAAACATACTACGCTGTAAAAAATAAGGAAATTGTGGGATATGAGAAAGTAAAAACCATCAATGATTTAAAATTGCTCCAAATGGCATGGATTTATGATATAAACTTCCATAGAACCTTTGAAATAATAAAGGAAAGAAATTATTTAAAAAGGATATATAATACATTGCCAAAATCTGAAAAAACATATAATATTTATAAAGACATGAAAAACTATCTAAATAATATATTAAAGAATAACATAAGAAAAAAATGAAAAGAAAAAATAAATAAATAAAAATAAATTTGATGATACTATGGATTTATTTCATTCAAAATATAAAACACTAAAATACAATCGAGATATGGTAATTAAAATAAGCGGTGAGCTCTTCCCAGATGAGCTCTGTGAAAGATGTGGTAGGTGTTGCATAGTAAATGTTTTTAAGGATTCGGACGGCGTTCCTGTAATAATCTACTGTGAGCATTTTGATAAAGAAACGAAACTATGTAGAATATACTACGACAGATTTAAAAAAGAAAAAACCTGCCTATCCATGATGGAAGCAATAATGGCTCAGGCGTTGCCTAAGGACTGCCCTTATGTAAAAAATTTAAAAAACTACATAGAACCGAGATGCTATGAACTGTTAAGGAGCTATGAAAAAACAATGAAAAAAGAAATAACCGAAGGGGAAGAGTAATAATTTATATACTCGTAAGATACCCCCTGAGCTCGTCAATAGTCATTCTCTCCTTTGCATGTTCTATTGGTATGATGTATATGAATTTTGGTTTATGGGGCTCCCCTTTTAACCCCAATATTATTACATCAACTTCTGGTTTATTATCATACAATCGTATAATTTCATTTATTGGATAGGATTTCTTATAAACGGGATAAACTAATTTATCATTATAATACAGTAAATTATTTTCAAATTTAAGCCCCTTTTCTATCAAGTATGTAATGAACCCTTTTGTTTCTGAATCTTCTGGAATAATCTTAATACCATCTTCTTCAATTGCTATTGGAGGTATTTCTTTTATCATATTATTGTCTTTATCATCTTTATTATTATCTTTTACAGATATTGTTAATTTGCTTTCTTCTGGCTTTTGTCCTTTCTTTTTATTTTGTATTCCCTGTTTTTTCTCCTTTTCGGATTCTATTGAAATGGATTTTGCAAAATGTATTTTTACCTCTCCGTTTTGTGATTCATTCTTTATTTTTATTTTCTTCTTATTAATATTCTTTATAAATTCTTTAATAGATTTTTTAAACTTTCTATATCCTAAATAAATCAATATCAATAATACTGCTCCGATGAATAGGGGCGATAGAAGTATTGCCAAAATCATTAGTAAAGTGAGCAGTAATAATATAGCAATAATCCCAGAAACCCCATCTAATCGATATACTTTAAACATATTATCACACATTAACTTAATATTTATATTTATATAAATCTAAAACCACGATTCAAGAGTGGTTTGGCTTTTTTTCTTATTGACCATTTTTTCCAGTTTTTTAATAGATGGCATAATTCTATCCTCTGAAAAATCATTCTCTTCAATTAAAAATTCTTTTAATCCTTCAATGTCGGGAGCTCCCAATTTCAAATCATAATCATCAGTTATTTTTGGATTTTTAAATATATTTTTTATCACTTCATAGTTATCAATATCCTTTATATACTCTTCCATTTTATTGTTTTTTACTATATCTAATGCTTTTTTAGGACCAATTCCCTTAATGCCCCCCATGTTATAATCCGTTCCAATCAATATTGCCATATCTATGAGATTATCAAGTGATATATTTAGAGCTCCTAAAACTTCATCCAATTCAATTAACTCCACTGGTTTGTTTGATGCCGTGATGTTTCTAACAGTTCTCGGAGCTCCGTATAATAGGGCATCGTAATCCTGACTTACAACCGCATAGGCATCTCCTTTTTTTACCATGTATGAGCACTGTGCCTCTCCTTCTGATGGTGCATTTATGTAAGGAATTCCCATTAAATCTAAAAGCTTTTTTGAATTTTCAACAACCTTTGGTTCTAAATAATTGATTCTTTTTGCATATTTCTGCATGTCTTCTACATTCCCTTCCTCTTTTGCCTTTATATAGTCATCCAGTGCTTTTTCCTTTACCTTTTTTCTTTCCTCTCTTGTTTTAGTTTTTAATTCCGGCGGTTTTCCATCAAATACCCACACCGGCGTAATGTCATTTTCAAGCATATATACATTCTTATAAAATATACCGTTGTATGTTGAAGTGATTTCCCCTTTTGAATTCCTAAGGGGGCTTCCATCCCTTAACCTTATACTTGATAGAAATTGATATAATATGTTCATGGAATCAATTGCTATGGTTTTATTCTTTAAATCCTTTAACGATATTTCTTTTTTTGGGATTAATTCATTAAACTGCACTCCCATTTTATTCACCAAGATGTTTGTTAAATTCATAAAAATATGGTTTTTTGATTATTATCAGTAGTAAATTATAATTAAATTATAACATAACCTAAATTTCGTTTAAATTTCTTATTTTTTCCTTTAAATAGCATACTGAGCTCTAAATGTATGATAAAAATATTATAAATTATTATATTATTATTTATACTCATCATTATATAATTATCTTCCCATTCATTAACAAAGGCGGTGAAATAAGCTTTCCACGCTGTTCTACCCTATCCAATGGAATGGCATCTTTAAGAATTTCAAATATGTTTCCAGAAAGCATACCTTTTTTAACTGGTATTTTTTCACCGTTTTTTACTATGTAGCTGTTGCTTATTTCAACTGAAAAGTCCCCGGTAATAGGATTTGAAGTATGGCATCCAATAAGCCCATTTATATATAAATATTCGTCAAAATTATCGATTTTTTCAACTGGTTCTATTATAAAGTTTGAAGCTGAAACACTTGGCAAACTGCTGTATCCTCTCATTCCGTTTCCTGTGGATTCCTTTCCTTCGATATTCGCCCTTTTTATGTCATATAAATAGTTCTTTAAAACACCATCTTCCACAAGAACAGTTCTTTTTGTTGGTGTTCCTTCACCATCAACTTTGGCAGAATATAAACCATTGTCCAGAGCTCCGTCATCAATGATATTAATGTTCTCCCCAAATATTTCTTCTCCAATTTTTCCAGCAAGAACAGACCTGTTTCTCTGGACATTCTCAGCATTGAAGGATGGTATAAGCGTATATCCTAAAAGAGAACTTAACGCCCTTGTGGTTAATACAATATTTCCTTCGTATTCGGTTTTAATGCTCTTTGGTAGTGTCAGTAGTTCTTTAACGGTATTTGCTATTTCTTCAACATTAAATTTATAGGTTCTTGTTAAATAATCATAAGCTGTTTCGTTGTCTTTTATTCCAGAAATTGATGCTGAATAGTGTGTAAATTCCTCTTCAACATCCAATCCTTTTGAATTTACTATTCTATTGTATTCATAGGATTTACTTACGCCTCCGCCTGTAATGGTAATGCCACTTTCCGCCAATATATCTTTCATGGTGATTAAATCATCTATAAGCTCTTTTTCATCCATATTTATAATATCTTTGTAAAACATCCCCTTTGGATTTGGATATTTTTCTGCGAGCTCCGGGAAGTTGGTATATTCATCGGGAACAAGGTTTTCCATAGCTTTATAAATTACCTTTTCATTTTCTTCCGATGAAAATGCAAAGCCAATTTTTTTATCCTTTAATACCCTTACACCAATGCCGAAATCCTTATTTTCTTCCACACTGTCTAAACTATCTCCATCTAAATCTGCACTTGTGCTGTCTGATTTTGATAAAAAAATATCTACTTCAAAACCGTTTTTTTCTCCGATTTTTAATATTTTATCTATTAAATGTTCCATAATTACACCTAAAAATCTTTTAAAAAATAAAAAAGAAAAAATAAAATTTTTATAAAAAATAATAAATAAAGTATTAATAAAAATTATTCAAATACAAACTCAATTTCTGACAGTCTTCTTTTTACTTCATTTAATATTCTGTCTTCTTCTTCCTCTGATACTTCTCCATCTTTAAATGCTGGGAAACATGCCGCTAATCTTACAAAGCTTCCTGCATCATCCCATGGAACTGTTGAAATTAGCTTTTCTTTTATTAAATACTGTGAGAACTCCTCAGCGTTGTTGAATACGATGCCGTCCTTTGTTCCTTTTGGTATTTTTAAGTATAGATAGAATGTTCCGCCCGGCATTTTAGCATCAAATCCTAATTCATTGAATATCTCTACCATCTTTTTTAATCTTCTTTCGTATTTCTGTCTTGTTCTTTCGGTGATTTCTGGATGCTTTAAACAGTATATTCCTGCCTTTTGAATTGGTATAAACTGACCACTATCGAAATTATCCTTAACTGTTGCAAAACCTTTTACTATTAACTCGTTTCCAACTACAAATGCCAATCTCCAACCTGTCATGTTGTATGCCTTTGAGAAACTGTGGATTTCCACACCAACATCCTTTGCACCATCTACTGATAAAAATGATAATGGCTTACCGTTGTAGGTGAGAGCTCCGTAAGCTGCATCCTGAACAACAATTATGTTGTTTTCTTTTGCAAATTCAACAACTTCCTTGTAAAATTCCACAGTTGCCTGAGCTCCGGTGGGGTTGTTTGGGTAGTTTAAGTATAATATTTTTGCCCTCTTTTTTACGTCCTCTGGGATGCTTTCTAAATCTGGTAAAAATCCATTTTCTTCAAGCAATGGGAGTTTATAAACTTCTCCACCATACCATTCTGTGTGTGTGGCAGTTACTGGATAACCTGGAACAGTCATAAGTGTAATATCTCCCGGATTTATGAAAACTGATGTAATGTATGCCAATGCTGGTTTTGAGCCAATTGAGTGTATTACTTCATTTACTGGGTCAATACCTTTAACGCCATATACATTTTCCATATATTCAACAACAGCATCCTTTAACTCTTGAATTCCGTTGTCTGCGTATCCTCTGTTTTCGTGTTTTTTCGCCTCTTCATATAATGTTTCTATTACTTCTGGGTCTGCCATTTCGTCAGGTTCCCCAACTCCCATGTCTATCAATTCAACATCTGGAAACCTTTTTTTTGCTTCCATCTTTGCTCTTTTTATCTTTTCAAACTTGTAAATTACATCCTCTTTACCGAAATTTTTTCCTCCAATTCTCTCAGCAAATAGATTTTGAATATAGCTTTCCATATTAACACCTTATTTTAATTTTATTATAGGATTTGTTATGTTATTTTATTAATTATATTATTTTTTATTAATTTTACTATTCTTATAATATTATATTTCTATTTTTTTATGTTGTATTTAATTATATATTTATTTATAAAATTTAAATATCATCATTGTTTTATTATAACCTTAGTTCCCATCAAACATATAACTATATAAATGTAGTAGCAATAATCCAATAAAAAAGGAGATAAAAATATGTTTATGTTTCCATTTTTAGCAAGTTGGATAAAGTGTAGTAGTAATAATCTAATAAAAAAGGAGATAAAAATGAAAAAATCAAAGGTTCCTAATATTAAGCGTTTGATTCAAATTATGCGTTCCAAATTTTATCCAATTATAAGGAGGTATGAATCACCATACCTCCGCAGAGAAATTATATCGCTCTTGGACTTAATAATCTTTTCGGTTTTATGTATGATATACTTCTCAGGAGTATATAAGAGAGGGTACGAAATTTTAATAGATGCTTTTGAATTATTTCCAAAAATAAGATATAACAAACTGGTTGAACGGATAAATAGGTATGAATCTTTATTATTTAAAATTCAAAAAACATTTCTGAATAAGAACTGCCTATTGTTTATAGATACGATTCCAATTGAAACTAAGCAGATTATAAGAAAGAACAGGCATGAAAAAATTGGATACTCAGAAATCATTAAAAAAGGGGTGCAGTTGGATACAATTCTTCAAAAAAACGCTGGTATTTTGGATATAAAGCTACCGTTATTACAGACGAGGCTCACTTGTATCTACTGTATATTACACCTGCCAATCAGCATGATTTAGATATCTTAAAAGAAAACCACAAAGAATTTATTAAAGAATTCAGTTATTGCAGTATTATAGGAGATAAGGGTTATATCTCCGAGTATTTTAAAAACCAGTTAAGACATAACCATGTCTATTTAGACAGTATAAAACGAAGAAATATGCTTAAATCCTTCACAGAAAAGATAAAATACCGTAGATTAAATAAGTTAAGAAGGATAATTGAAACAAACTTCTCAAAGTTTGTTGAGAAGTTTCCAAAACATATTAGGGCAGTAAGTAAGAATGGTTTAAGTGTTAAACTCTTACTCTTCACAATTGCTTATAATATTGAAATATTAAATGAAGTTAATTTATATTAATAAATATTTAAGTATGTGATGGGAACTACGGTTATTATATTAATTGTAGTTATACCGCACATATAATTTTTTTATAATTTTTTTATAATTTGTATTCTTGTATTATAATCTTGTATTATAATTAATATAATATTAATATCGGTGAAATTATGAAGATTGTAGTCGTAGGTGGGGGAACATCGGGTTTGTTATCCGCCCTAGCACTTGAAAAGAAAGGTCATGATGTAATAGTCCTTGAAAAAGATAAAATTGGCGGATTATGTAGAAGCGAGCATATAGATGGTTATACTGTTGATATTGGAGTTCATGCCATTACTATGTTAAATGATGGACCGTTGATAAGGTTGTTAAAAAAATATTCAAAATATCTTCCAAATTTTAGACCTTATGGGGATTATTATATCAGAACTGATAAATTACATAATATACCTGTGTCTATGCAGGAATGGACAACCACCCCAATAGTCCCAAACAGGGATAAGATTTTAATTACCACAAAAATAATAGATTTGATGACAAGTGGTTTTTCAAAGGAAACTTCTGTTTATGATGTAATTAAGGATATGAATTTAAGCAAAACATCAATTGATTTTTTTGATACAATATGTTATTTTTTAAGTGGGGAAGATGCTAAAAAAACACCACTGTGGAGATTATTCACCGGTGCAGGATATATACCAGAAGATGACATATTGCCTTTTATATATGAAGATTTAAAAATAAACCCATTAAAAACCGTATTATTCAAAAAATTTAACAGAAATAAAATTATGGACATATTAAACGCTGGTTTTTTATCATCCATAAAAAGTGGTTCTAAAAGATATATCAATAAATTTATAAATAAAAACAGATACTGGACTCAGGGTTATCCTCTCGGAGGAGTTCAATCCATTTGTAATTGTATATTGTATTCCTTAGATAAAACTGATATAAAACAGGAAGAAGTTAAAAAAATCATTGAAACGAGCAATAAAAATAATAAAAATAATAAAAATGGCTATATTGTTAAAACCAATAAAAACAGCTATTATGCGGATGTTGTGATATATTCCGCTCCATCTAGATTACTCCCAGATATTGCAAAAATACCTGAAATTCAAAAAAATAAACACAATTTAAAAAATATAAAATTCACAGAATCATTAACTGTTTGGATAGGTCATGAAGAGAACCCATTCCCATATATGGGTTCAGAGGTTTGGATAGATTATCCGTGCTGGGCAACATGCACCTCAAATTACGATAAAAGTTTAGCACCAGATGGAAAACATTTGCTGGGATTCTCTTTTGTTAATACAAAAAAAGAGGATGCTTTGAATATTATAGAAAATAAATTAAATCTAAATCTAAGTAAAGCGGATATGATTCATTTTCAGGAGCATATTCCTGAGCAGGCATCCTGTGCAGTTAATCAATTCTTTGTTTATCCAAAAGTGAGGGATAATTTTTATGTAGTTGGAACAGATGCCGACCCAAGAAGTATGGGTATTACAAGAGCTGCATATTCTGTTGAGGTAATGTTATCAGAGTTCGAAAATACATTCAGCAAAAATAACAATAATGATAAAGAACAGCAATAATAACGAAAATAACAAGGATAAAATTAAATTAGATAAAAAATTAATATAAAATAAAATATAAAAAATAAATAAAAGATAAAAAAGAAAAAGAAAAAATAAAAACGGTGATATTGTGAAATTATTAGAGGATACCTTAAAATCATGCCCAATTGTAAAAAGAGGAATATATAACTACTTCATACATCCAATATCTGATGGAGTTCCTGTGATGAATCCTCAGTTATTGAGGGAAGTGGCAACAAAAATTATAAAAATTGCCGATATGGATGTCGATAAAATAGTTACGGCTGAAGCCATGGGAATACCAATTGTAACTGCAATATCTCTATATACAGATATTCCTTATGTAATCATGAGGAAAAGGGAATATTTACTTGAAGGGGAAATACCTGTTCATCAGGAGACTGGATACAGTAAAGGCGAATTATATTTAAATGGAATAAATAAGGGGGATAAAGTTTTGATAATTGATGATGTCCTATCCACAGGCGGAACAATGGTTGCAATAATCAAAGCCTTGGAAAGAGCAGGAGCTCACATAAAAGATATTGTTTGTGTAATTGAAAGAGGAAACGGTAAGGAAGAGGTAAAGGAAAAAACAGGTTATGACATAAAAACTCTTGTTAAAATAGATGTAGTAGATGGAAAAGTTATGATTTTATAAAATGATTAAATAATAATTAAAATAAATTATTTTTTGGGATTCTATGGACACTATGAGGATATTAGACATAGATTTGGATTTTTTCCTAAACAAAATAGTGTTTTGGAAAAAGGACAATAAACGATTAAATGAAAAAGAATATATCCCCTGGAAAAAAGAAAAATTAACTGACTTTTTAGAAAATCAGTGTGGATTATCAACAAATAATAAAATCAAAGGGAGAATCATTAAAAAACATCATGAGGCATTTTACTTTTGGAAGGAGCTCATACACAAAAACGAACTTACCACACCATTTGAGGTTGTGCATGTTGATGCCCATGCTGACTTGGGATTGGGGGATATGTCATATAAATATATCATGGAGGAGCTCCTTCATAAACCTGTAAATGAAAGGGATAGTCCTAATCCAAAACACATTTGTGAAGGAAATTATTTGGCATTTTCAATTGCAAATAGGTGGATAGGTAAATTAACATACATCACCCATCCAAAAGGTGGAAATGACCTTTTAAAAGAGCATTTTATGAATTACGACATAAACAGTGGATACATACAAATGAAGAAAATGAAGGATGCAGATAATCCTGACAGCATCCTATCTCTTGAACCAAAGGTAAAGTTTGAAAAAATAGCCCTTGCAGATTTTAAGGATACGGGGGATTTTAACTATATTGTGTTGGCAATTTCACCGCGATATACTCCAAAACGGGCAGATGCACTTATACCAATATTTAAAAAATATATTGATGAAATATAAGATTAATATAATTTAATAGGTTTATAACTTAATAGTTTTAATATTTATTTATAATTTTAATAATTATTTTGGCATGCAATTTAAAAAGATAAAAGAAAATATTTAATAAAAAATTAAAGTTAAATTTGTGATACTATGACATTGAATATAAATCCAACAAAGATAATCTGCGTAGGTTTAAATTATATAGACCATGCGAAAGAATTGAATATGGAAATTCCAGAAGAGCCAATTATATTCCTAAAACCAACATCTTCAATAATATATAACAACGATAAAATAATTATGCCGAAACAATCAAATAGGGTGGATTATGAGGTAGAGCTCGCAGTGGTAATTGGTAAAAAATGTAAAAATGTAAAAAAAGAAGATGCACTAAATTACATTAAGGGATACACCATACTAAACGACATAACAGCAAGAGACCTTCAAGAAAAGGATGGACAATGGACTAGGGCAAAATCATTTGACACATTCTGCCCAATAGGTCCAAAAATAGTTAAAAACATCGATTCACATAATCTAAACATTCAGTTAAAAGTGAATGGGGAAATAAAACAAAAGTCTAACACAAAAAATATGATTTTTACCGTTGAAGAATTGATAGAATTCATATCCTCCATTATGACATTATATCCCGATGATGTAATTTCAACGGGAACTCCTCCAGGTGTCGGAAAATTAAATAATGGAGATATTGTTGAGGCAGAAATTGAAAATATAGGAATTTTGAGAAATTATGTAGTCTGACCCACTCCAACGAATAAATTCGTTGGGTTCATTTGTGGAGTTTAACCTTACAATAGTGGCCAAGCCCCTGCCCTTACTCATTAATGTATTAAATAATTTATTTACGATAAACCGCCGAGAAAGCCAACGACTTTAGTCGTTGGATGAAAGGCGCACATTATATAATCGTAAATAGTAAAATATAAATATGTGAATTCCCATAGTAAGTAATGCTGCCAGTCCAAGTTCTAATGGGTAGGGTTAGTGAAAACTCTATCGCTGGTAGTGTTTGGAGATTCAAAAGGTAGCCCTGAACCCATTAATGGGTAGGGGTAGTGGGCTTGGCCACCCTTGTAGGGTTAAACCCTGCTAAAAGAACCCCACGACTTCAGTCGTGGGAGTAGGTCAGAATATCCTTTTGAATTATCGTTATTTTCCACAGTTTTTAGAATATCCTCCCTACTAACATAATCATGCCAAACCATCGGAGTTCATCAGTAATATATCACCATTAGTTAAATCCCATTCGTAATCATCTACTTTAAATTCATCCATGCCTCTTTTAAAATTCTTTTATCTCTTCAATTGATAATTTTCATTGTATTTTTCCGTTATAATGTTATTTAGAGTACCTATTGCCATTTCTAATGTAACTTCTCCCGAATTATGCCCTCCAACACCATATGCAACTGCCGTTTAAAACTGTTTAGTTTTTTGTGAGTATTTGTGAGTGTATGGGAGCATTTAGTTTTCGAAATGTTTATATAGTATTTTCATGCATAGTTTATAGTGTCAATCTAATCAACCCCAAGACTTTCCTAAACCTCTTTTAAACATGTTAAAACATCCAACAAATTGTCGAATTGATGGGTGGAGCTGGGGTCCCCACGACAGGGGAGGAGACCGATGACATGCTCCCAATGAACCCAGAGGGATATAAGGTTGATGACGCCCAAGTCCAATGTGGGCATTTACTCACCAACGCTCACATTGGACAGACCCCAATATGTAAGTATTATTTATTTTTCTAATTAGAATGTTATCTTCGTTATTTTCTCTATTTCCTTTGTGGGATATGCCGTAGGCATTATCTTCCTTAAAAGCAATTTCATTACGGTCAAAAGTTTCAATAAGTTCAATTTCTGGAATTTCTATTTTAGGGTTATAGTTGATATATCTCCTTCATTGTTTGTTGTGATTTCTTCGTTGAGTATGTTGTTAGTATCCTTAATTTCATCAATATCAAAATGTTCCTACAATAATAAAGTGGGTCAAAGAATATAAAAAAATATAAGCTTAAAGGAATTGGATGAAATCACTTCGTGATTTCATTGCTATCCTTCGCTATCGCTCGGATACAACTGTGAGATTAGTCAGGAGAGGAATCAGATTTTCCAAATCCCTCGATATGCATAACACTGTAATGGATTTATTAGTATATTTCTACAATAATGAGTTATAACCAAATGTTTAGCATTACTATAAATTAAGTGTTAAATACTTCGGAAGACACTTCAACAGTCTCAAAATTATCTCCATAAAGCACACATTTTATTTGAGAAGTTTCACCACGAGGGATTTTTACAACCGCCTCCGCAGAACCCCGAGCTCCTTCAACATAATCATCCAATTCAATAACATGGTCAGGTTTCCATACATAACCATCCCCCTTACTTAATGCCAATGCACATATATACAATTTAGGATTTTTAGCAGTCCCTGAACCAATATTTTCAATATCGCAATGCACTTTGTAGTAGATATAGGAGGCATCATAACTTATATAATTTGCAGAGAATGAGAGCTCCATCTTAGGAATTTGAATCATTGGGCGAATTATTGCATTTGTGTTTTTATACTCATCAGGTATCTCTCCAATATTCCAGCCAGTATCGGTTGTTTCTAAATAATAGTATCTATTGCCGTTATATTCGTAGTAGCTTCCGTATATTCCATCTCCTCCTTTGATGCCTACTGCCATATGATTTGGGAGCTCTATTAATACCACATCATATCCCATCTCTTTTAATAATGATGCTGTAAGTATTGCAGTATCTTCACAATCCCCACCATCATCTACGAGAGTTTCTATTGGATAACGAGGATATTCATCGTATCCTGTGGTTGTGCTGTCCGAAGTATATTTCAGTGATTGAACAAAGGATACCACAAACATTACAGTGTCATAGTCAGAGTATCCTTTTTCAGCAGAAACCTCTTTGAATTTTTGAATTATCGAGTCTAAATATGGCTTATCGTAATCTGATAGTGCATATTGGGCATAGTTTTCTTCCCTGTTGTGAGGTTTATTTTTATAATAGTTGTAGAGCTCCTTAGGAATTTTCAAATCCCATGTCCATAAATTCCCTTTATATTTCCATTCATAGTGTCTGATATAATATTTATTGGAATTTGATGTTTTATAGCTGTCATTGGCGTCGTTGATTGTATTAGCAATATTATTGTCTTTGGCATAATTATATTCGTTGTTATTGTTGGCATCAATATTGTAACCATTATATTCTCCCGCCCCCAAGTTGTCATAGGGACTTATGCACCCAGAAAAACACAGGCATATTATTAACCCGATTAGTGCATAATTCCTCATATTATCCTCCCTTAAAGAATTTTTTAAATAAATCTTTTAAAATGGTTGAAGGATTATCCATGTCTCCTTTTTCGTTTATATATTCTGTAAAATTATTTTTTATGATAAATTCTAAAAGTTTATCAATTTTTTTATCATCCATTTTTTTTATTATGCTTCTAAATTTCAGTCCAAAATCAATTTCACTTCCAATATTTTTTTTCCAAAGGAGCTCATAATTTTTTAAATAATTTAAATCATAACCATTTGTTAAATATTCATCTACAATTTTTCCACAGATTTTGGCACATTTTGCTCCATAATACAACCCCCCGCCACTTAAAGGTTTAACCTGCCCTGCGGCATCACCCACAAGCATTAGATTGTTTTTTACAGTAGTTTTTAGGTAGCCCATTGGAAGTGTCCCAACTGAAAATTCTACGGGAACTGCATTTTTTAATATTTTGGAAGCTATCGGATGTTCGTTTATAAAATTTAAAAGTTTATTGTATGAGTTTGAGCTATCACAGAGTCCAACTCTTACTCTATCCTTTCCCATGGGAATTATCCATATAAAGAAATCCTTACAAAAAGTTCTATCAAAAAAGACATGAACAAAGTCATCATCAATATCCACATTAACCATTTCTATCTGAGCTCCGGACAATACCTCCCTCTTCATCGAAAGACCTGCGGATTTTCCAATGCCTGACCTTGCACCATCTGCGCCGATTATAATCTCTGGATGAAGTTCGTAGCTCTCCCCAAGATGATTGATAGATATGCCGTATTTTAAATCTTCCGAGTTTTTCAAAAAATTCAACCTGTCGAAACTTAATAAATTCTTTTTTTTATTTAAATTATCATTTATTAATCTACCATATGCCTTTAATAAAAAATCAGCTTTTTTTGATGCCCTTGTAGCTATATCTTTATCCATTACTTTCCTTTCAAATACATATGCCCTAATTTCTTCATTTCCAATTTTTATAGTGTTATTTTTTGAATGAATATAGGCTCCCCTCACTTTATTTACACAACCTTTGGGATTGCCGAGCTCCTTCACACCTTTTTTACTTATCAATCCTGCACACTGCAACGGAGCTCCTATTGCCTGATGTTCTTCAATAATCAAAACTTTATGATGTTTTATATGTTCCCCTGTAATGCATCCAGCAGGACCTCCACCTACTATAATTACATCGTATTTTTCAAAATCCATATATTTCCCCTTAAAATAGTAGATAAGATTATTAATATTATTTTAGATAAAATATTTATTTATTATAAAATACCATATGACAAATATATAATATAATTTTTAATATATTTATTCTAATACATAATAAATATAATTCTTTTAAATATAAAAAGTGAAATCGTGAAAATATGATTGTGTTAGATAAATGTGTTGGATGTGGCGAATGTGTTCCCTTCTGCCCATTTGAAGCGATTACTACATATGGGAGAGCTATTGTTGATGAAGAGAAATGCACAGAGTGTGGAGTTTGTGCCAATTACTGCCCTATTGATGCAATTATAGTAAAATAAAAAATAATAAAATAATAAATAAAAAGATAAAAAAGATAAATAGTAATAAATAATAAAACATAATGTGAAAAAATGATAATCATACCGAGATACATAGTTATTGAAGAGAATGGAATTGAGATATTATATGATATACTTTCAAAACTTAATTTAAAAAATCCTCTTGTAATTGCAGGTAAAAAAACCAAAAAATATACTCCCGATTTTGATTATATGTATTACTCGGATGTCGATTTAGATGATATACCATCTATTAAAAAACTTACAAAGGATTACGATTCTATAATTGGTGTTGGTGGTGGAAAGTCCATAGATATTGGAAAATATATAGCACATCATTCAAAAAAGCCTTTTATATCTATACCTACCACGGCATCAAATGATGGTATAGCATCACCAATTATATCACTAAAACAGCCTTCAATTATGGCAGAATCTCCAATCGCTATAATTGCAGATATAACCACCATAAAAAAATCCCCTAAAAGACTTTTAAATGCTGGATTGGGGGATGTTGTTTCAAATATTACTGCGGTATTAGATTGGAATCTTGCCCATAAAGAAGTTGGTGAAGAATACAGCGAGAGCTCGGCAATATTCTCAAAAACAATAGCCAAGGAATTAATAGATTATGTGTTAAATGAGCCCGATATTCATGAATATTCAAAAAAACTTGTTAAGGCACTTATTGGAAGCGGAATTACAATAGCAATAGCAGGTTCTACAAGACCAGCCTCTGGAAGTGAGCATCTTTTCTCCCATGCACTTGATTATTTAAAAACAAAATATGATTTAAAAGTAAATAGCCTCCACGGAGAGCAATGCGGTGTAGGAACAATTATTTCATCATATATGCACTACAATGAAGGAAATTTAAATAAAGAAGATATGGAACATATAAAATTATCCCTTAAAAAGATAAATGCCCCAACCACTGGGAAGGAGCTCGGTTTTGATGACGATATTTTAATAGAGGCTTTGACAATAGCACATAATATTAGAAATCGATACACCATATTAAGAAAGGGAATATCAAAAGATAAGGCAGAGACAATATTAAAAGAGACGGAAATAATATAAAATAAAATTCACCATAAGATAAGATATAATAATATGATAAAAAGAGTCTGACCTACTCCAACGAGTGAACTCGTTGGGTTCTCGCTTACGGTAGTAAGCGAGCAACGAAATCATGAAGTGATTTCGTCTAATTTTAGTAGGGTTTAACCCTACACGGGTGGCCAAACCCACTACCCCTATCCCCGTTTAGGAGATTCAGGGCTACCTTTTGAACTTCCAAACACTACCAGCGGTAGAGTTTTCGATAACCCTACCCATAGATACTTGGACTGGTAGCGTTACTTACTACTAATCTTCACATATTTATATTTTACTACTTACTAGCCGATATAATGTCCGCCTCTCATCCAATCTCGTAAGAGATTTTACAAAACTATGTTTTGTATAACGATTAAAATCGTTGGCTTTCTCGGCGGTTTATCGTAAATTGCACTATTTTATAATTTTAAAATATCTCCCAACATTAACACCATATCTTCATCCTTGGCAGACGCCATGTCCGATGGCTAACCCATGTTGGGAGTGATATAGGATTTTTGCTGTATCGTGCTCATCCTAAGGGAGCTCTCCCTATCACACGACTCGCCCAAAAATCCATTTTAAAAAAATATACCTTCAATTTCGAACCCGCTATCATTGCAAGGTCACCCATGAGCTCCATGTAGGTCGGTTTATTGAAGGTATATTATAATATATTAATCTAGTATATATATTTTTGTATGTAATTTTTGTATGGTTATTTTAGAAAAAAATTTTTTTTATCTAATGTCGGCGGAAAGACCCCTTCCGTCTTAAAAACCTACGGTTTTTAAAATCACCGAACGAAGTGAGGTGAGCTACAAAAATCGCTAGATTTTTGTTTAATCTCCTCGCTACGCTCGAAGATAAGGGCGGGGATGAGAGCCGACAGAAAAATACAAATATCATAATCTATAATATTATATATATAATATAATTGGTGATATAATGTATCTTACTCAAAAAAATCACTTACGAGGTGATAAAAAAACATACAAAATATTAAAAATATTAACGAGATTATCAAAAAATCTATATAATTACACATTATACACAGTTAGACAGTATTTTGAATTAAATAATCAATTTCTAAATTATGAAAGTGCATATCATCACATAAAAGAAAATGAAAATTATAAATTATTGCCATCACAAGTGGCACAACAAACAATGAAAATAGTAGATAGAAGTTTCAAATCATTCTTCAGATTAATACAAGAAAGACAAAAAGGAAATTACAACAGACCAATAAAAATGCCTTATTACTTACCAAAAAATGGTTATTTCGTGATAATATTTCCAAAAAATATGTTCAAAATCATTAATAATAAAATAAGATTATCATTAGGTAGAAACTTCAAGAAAGAATGTGGAATTCAATATTTAGAATTCCAACTTCCTAAAAACATTATTGGAAAGAAAATTAAAGAAGTAAGAATAATCCCAAAATATAATGGTTTATGGTTTGAGATTGAGTATGTTTATGAAGTTGAATCAATTGATTTGAAATTAGATAAAAATAATTACTTATCAATTGATTTAGGATTGGATAATTTTGCTACTTGTTTCTCAACCACCAGTAGGACTCCCTTCATTATTGAAGGTCGAGATATTAAATCATTCAACTGCTGGTGGAATAAAAGAAAAGCAGAGTTGCAATCAATCTATGATAAACAAGGAATTAAGTTTGGTAAAAAAATGACTTACTTACTGAATAAAAGAAAAAATGTAATAAACAATTTTATGAACCAATCAGTAAATTATATTATTAAATATTGTATCAAAAATAATATTGGTAGGGTAGTAATTGGTGAATTGAAGGAAATAAAACAAAACATAAATCTTGGTAAGAATAACAATAGGAATTTTGTTTTAATTCCTTATGGATTATTCAAACAAAAATTGCAATCAAAATGTAAATTATTTGGTATTGATTATATTGAAGTTGATGAGGCTTACACTTCAAAATGTGATGCATTGGCATTAGAACCAATTAAAAAACATAAAAAATATTTAGGTAATAGAATTAAAAGAGGATTATTTCAATCATCAATTGGCAAATTAATCAATGCTGATGTTAATGGTGCTATTAATATACTACGAAAGATAGCTGGGGATTCCCTTGTTAAAGGGATACTCAGTAATGGGCTCGTGAATAGTCCTGTAAGGGTGAGAGTTGTATAACTCGATGACATACCTTACGAAGCCCCTCCCATAAGGGAGGAGTAATTCACTTAACATTTAACATGTATTCAATAGCTTTTTTCGCTTTTTCTATTACTTCATCATCCAAGGTAATTTCATATTTTTCTTCAATTAAACATTTTTCAACTTTTTCAAGGGTCATCTGTTTCATAGGGTCACAGATGGCATCCTTTCTAAGTGGTATCAATTTTTTTGTTTTTCCAACTTTTTCAAGTTCAATTTTTAACCTTGTTATCATGTCACATTCTGTTCCAATAATGAACTCTTCCTTATCGGAGCTCAGGACATGTCTAAGTATTCCCCCTGTGCTAAGAACATAATCTGCCAAATCTTGAACCTCTGGATTACATTCAGGATGCACTAAAACATCAGCATTAGGGTATTGTTTTTTAATATTAATCACATCATCAGCGGTGAATTTCTTATGAACATAGCAGTGCCCATCCTCAGGCATACCGATTATTTTTTTATCGGTTTTTTTGCTCACATAATATCCAAGATTTTGGTCTGGTCCAAATAATATCTCGTTTTCTTCAAATGAATTTACAATCTTATCTGCATTTGCTGATGTGCAGGTTGCATCTGCAAGTGCCTTTGCCGAAGCAAGGGTATTTACATATATAACAACTTTCGCATCAGGATGCCCCTTTTTAGCATTTTCTATTACTTCAGGTGGAAGCTGATGAGCCATAGGGCATTCTGTATCCTTTATTTCAGGCATCAAAACTTTTTTGTCTTTATTAAGTATTTTTGCAGTTTCTGCCATAAAATCTACGCCGCAGAACAAAATAATATCTGCATCAGTTTCCTTTGCTTTTATACATAATTCCAATGAATCTCCTATGAAATCAGCTATCCTTTGAATTTCTTCTGGCTGGTAATTATGTGCCAATATTATCGCATTTTTCTCTTTTTTTAACTTATTTATTCTTTCTACTATCTCCATAATATCTCCTATTTTTTGGTATTTAATTATGGTTTATATTATTGTAAAATTTAATTAAAATAATTTACTATAATATTAATTTAATATAATATTATAAAAATAAAAACTCAATATATATTTATAGTATTATATTTTATTTAAAACTTTTAAACATTCAATTACCATTTTTTTGGATATCTCATCAAGAGTATATGGTGTTATAGGTTCGCCATCTCTTATAAATCTCCCAGTTCCAACAACGATATGCCCTTCTTCTTTGATATTCATATACTGAACTGGTCCATTTGCATATTTTGCATCGGAAACCTTAACTTTTTCGTCAATTCCAAAAACTCCATTAGTTCCTATGGTTTTTATACCGTTCTTTGCACAGTATTCTATTATCCCATTTCTTATGGGGGCTGTATCGCCACCTGCAATACATATAATAGCAACATCTCCTTTAATCAAATCAAGATTATCTAATGTTATGTTTTCAGTAATTCCAACAACTTTATCGCTGAAAAACCTCTCTGCAAATTTAACCTTGTATTCTCCGATTTCTCCGCCAAACTTCCTGTGGATTATGTCATTTTTATCAATTTTTGCATTATCGAATAAATATATTTTCTGAGCTCCGCCTCTATGAACTTCAAGTAAATCCATTACAACGCGAATTCCTAATCTTCCACATCCGATTACTGAAACATTTCCTTTTGGAATAAGTTTTTTTTCTAAATCATTTACATTTTCAATTTCCATTATTTCGACCTGAATTAATTCTATTTATTATCTATTCTTCAATTATTTATTTTTATTTTATTATCATTCTTCATTGAAATTATACTCAAATGCCTTTAAAAGACCCACGCATCCAGTAATCATCACATCTCCACCGGGATAGGCATATTTTCCATATTCTTTAAACAAACTTCTATTTGGTCCTGCAATTAATATATCCTCAGGATTTATTTTATCAACAACTGTGGCACCATGCCCCCTATCGTTGAATATTTCTTCATTTGTTAAAAGTCCATTTGAAAGTTTATTAACAATCTTTTTTAATTTTTCAGGAGTTAATAATCTCGTGTGGTGTTCAAATATTCCCTTTATTTCGCCGTCTTTTATAGAAACTCCCAATGTATGGCCATTCCCAATGTCAAGACCTACAAACTCATTTATGCCGTTTTCATTTGCATAGTCCAGTATTCCACATATGGATGCTACCTTACTATCCATTACAAATCCATTGTAGTTATTTTCATTTAACATTTCCAATATGCTGTTGAATCTTGAAAATGCATTACAGTCGTTATACTTCAATATAAATTCATACGGATTTGCAGTTTTTTTCAGTAGTTCCTCAAAGTATTTAAATCTTGTAATTCTGTCACTTTGCCCCTTCACAAAACCGTGGTCTTGGCAGGCAACACACACAAAATCAGGTTTGAATTCTTCTCCAAAAGTATTAAAAATATTTTTAAGCATATCAAAATCCAAATCTCCAAATATTACATTTGGATTGTCTATTTCATCCTTTAAAATTATTCCCCTTTTAGCCACTTCCTCCAAATCATCCCTAATGGTTTTTGCCGCATTTTTGGAGATTTCAACCTTAAATCCTTTTTGAATATGGTCATCAATTGCTTTATTTACTGGACCTCCGCCCATTATTTTTCCATCTATTCTTAAATCTTCATTCATATTTCTTATTTTATTGGCAATTATGCTTGTTGGTGATGGAAGTATAAGCTTTACGGCATTTTCTATATTGTTTTTGTTTTTTTCGGTGTTGAAATATAATATATCCTGAGTTCCCTTTCCAATGTCTATACATAAAATATTCATAATATCCCTCTTATTTTAAATAACTCCCTTGGTGCTCACAATTCCCTTTCTTTCGTCAATTTGGGTTGCATTATCGAGAGCAATTCCAAACGCTTTAAAAAGTGCCTCTATTTTATGGTGTTCGTTCTCTCCAATGACCTCAAAATGTATATTCATATTTCCATTGTTTGCTACTGATTCAAAAAAATGAACTACATTTTCAGTTGAAAGGTCTCCAACCTTGTCCCTTTTTGGAGTATAATCTCCAACAACATATGGTCTTCCGCCTAAATCAATTGAAACCATAGCTCTCGCTTCATCCATTGGAACAATAGCCCATCCAAATCTCTTTATATTTTTCTTTTCAATTTTATCCAATGCCATCCCCAAACATATACCAACATCCTCAACTGTATGATGGTCATCTACTTCCAAATCTCCAACTGCATCCAGATACAAATCAAATGAACCGTGCTTTGCAAAGGATGAAAGCACATGGTCAAAAAAAGGAATTTTTGTGTTTATTTCGTATTTTCCTGTGCCGTCTATATTTATCTTTAAGTTTATATCAGTCTCGCCTGTTTTCCTTTTGATTTCAAAAACTCGCAATATACCACCCGTATCTAGTTTATTTATTATTGAATATATATTAATATATTATTGTATATTACCTCATTTATATTATTACATTTATATTTTTATAATGTTTAATGGTATTAAATTAATTTTTTCGTATAACTTAATTTTATATTATTAATTCAAATTATATATAAATTACATATTATTTTTAAGCTGTTTTCCAACGGCATCATCTACCTTTTTTAAAAATTCCTCTATGTGAATTTTTGGAACTCTGGCACCAGATGCTACATTGTGCCCTCCACCATCTCCTCCAAATTCAACTGCAATTTTCATAACCTCGGAGAGATTCAGACCCTCATTTACAAGAGTTTCATTACCTCTCGATGATATTTTATAATATTCTCCCTCTTCGTAAATACCTAAAACTGGCTTATCCTTCACAAGTAATGATGCTATAAGTCCAGTCATGCTTTTTTTTCCAAAGAAATATTCTATATTATTTAGCGAGTTTATTTTAGTATCTTTTAACTGGATAATAATTTCTTCTTTATATTCAATGTAGGTTTCTTTTGCAATTTTTATACATTCATCATCTTCAAGAGCCACGCCTATACCTACTGAACCCTTATCTTTTCTACCGCATGCATTTAGGAGCTCCGATAGGTAAAATGCGTCATTGATTTTATGTTTTATAACATACCTATCAACGATAATATCGTCCTTTTCCACATATGCCATAAGTGCAATTTCCAGCTTTTGCCTATCTTCTTCATTAAAACTTGTTTTATTTGGGTCTATGTCTAATTTTTTCAAAAAATTAATTATTTTATTTTTGTCGTTGAGCTCCCGAATATAGGGCTGAGTGGAATATAACATGGATTTCCAAACAGGCAAATCATAGCAGTTATAAACTATATCCTTTAAAATACCTGTTATATATCGGTATTCCCGAGCTTCATTTATTATATATTTGTTCATTCCAGAGAAGGGCCTATGTTGCATATCACCAATTGCCCCAGTAATTGCCAAAATACTCAAATCATAAAATCCAAATTCTCGTGCAACCAAATAGCACACTCCACTTGCAGAGATTTCCTTAGCTCCATTGATACCAAAGATATGTGAATTTAATTGATAAATCCCTTCAATTTCCAAATCATCTATTGCTGGAGGGTGGTGGTCTAAAATAATGGCATTGAATTTGTTGTTTAATATGTCTTTTATCTGTCCGCTTCCCATGTCACAAAAAATGTATAATATATCGTTTTTATTATCATGTTCCTCGCCAAGTCTGTCGATAACTTCTTTTGATAGATATTCTACAATAGAAAGATGAAACTCCTTATTTAATCTGTAAAGCATTTTTATGACTATTGCTCCTGAGGTTAGTCCATCTGTGTCGTGATGCGTAATTACCCTTATTAGTCCTTCGTGATTTCTAATCCTTTCTGTAATCTTTTTTAGAATATATTTATATCTCTGGATGCCCTCATCGTCCTTAAAGATGTTTGTTATCATAAAAATCCCAATGCTCCAGTTTGTTATTATTATTTAAATTTCATTTATTATATTAATTGTAGCATAGATTATATTATATCGTATAGAGCTCTGCATATAAGCAAAGTGTCCAACTACATCTGTCATTATATTCCACATATAAATTATTAACAACTGCCATACATGATTTTTTCTACAACCTGGGAATTTGGCATTACTTCTTCAAAAACCTGTGCTTGAAATGAGTATATATTTACTTTGCGCTCCAACCAAGTATTTGGAGGTAATCCTGCTTTTAAACATAGATTGGATAAATATTGGGCAACATCCCAATCAAATTCAACTGGAACTTGTGGCAACAACAATCCTCTACATGTCTCACACTCTATAACCAACCCATCTCTTCCAATTTTTATTTTTTCCAAATATTCAGCAGGGTCTTCCACCTCCACTAATTTTGGAATTGTCAAAATACTAACTTCGATAACGATTTCATCTAATTCATCAAGATTTACGGCTGGGAATCTCGGGTCATTAACTGCTGCACTTATTGAAGCCTCTTTCAATGCATCTATTAACGGCATTACAGGTTCAGGTATTCCAATACATCCTCTTAAATTATGTTCAGGGTATGTATGAAGTGATACAAAAACACCTCTTGGTTCATTGAATTTTTCAGGAAAATCAACTAATATGGTATCTTCACCGGTTAAATAACTTTCAATAACAGTTCGTGCAAATTTTACTGCAAAAGTTCCTTCTTCAAGTGTTAATTTTTCCATGGTATCCCCCTCTGTATTTTTCATATTTTTATGTTAGGAATATTTAATTATTAATTGTTTAAACTATATTTTGGTTTTTATCTTTTAAATAGATATTATATATTAAATATTAAATAGTTATAAAGATATAATGACCAATGATAAGAATTATATATTTATTAATAAAATTATTTAAATACATATGATGATTTTAAGGTGATATTTTGATTTTACTTGCATTACCAAATAAAGGAAGGATTTCAGAACCTATCAATAAAATTTTAGAGAAAGCAGGATTAAAAATGACAGTCCAAGGAAGGAGTTTATTTGCTAAAACAGTTGATAAAGATATAAATGTAATGTTTGCCAGGGCAAAGGATATTCCCGAGTTTGTTGCAGATGGTGTGGCAGATGTTGGTATTACAGGATACGATTTAATACTTGAGAGGGGCGTGGAGAATAAAGTTGAGTTTTTACTTGATTTTGAATTTGGAAAGGCAAATTTGGTTATTGCAGCACCAGAAGATTCAAATATAAACTCTATCGATGACATAAAGGATGGAATGAAAATAGCAACAGAGTTCCCACACCTTACAGAGAAATACTTAAAAAGCAAAAATCTTAACCTTGAAATTATAGAGCTCAGCGGGGCAACAGAAATTGCACCGTTCATTGGTGTTGCAGACCTAATAAGTGATTTAACCTCCACGGGAACAACATTGAAATTGAATAGATTAAAACCAATAGAAACGATAGTTTCATCTACAACAAGATTAATAGCAAATAAGGAGAGCATAAAAAATCCAGAAAAACAGGCAAAGATAAATCAAATAGTTTCAGGGATAAAAAGCGTTCTTTATGCCCAAACAAAAAGATTGATTATGATGAATGCTCCAAAGGACAAAGTAAATGAAATAAAAAATATCATCCCTGGAATGAGCGGACCTACAATTTCAGAAGTTTTATCAAATGATGACATGGTGGCAATACATGTGGTAATTGATGAAAAGGAAGTGTTCCATGTTGTTGCTAAATTGGAGGAGCTCGGTGCTAAGGATGTACTTGTAGTTCCGATTGAGAGAATTCTTTAATATATTATATATAATTTTTAATATATTTTAAAATCTCTTCTGGAATATCTGCAAAATTCATAACACCTCTAAACTGCGGTGTAATATTCATTTCTAAAATATATGGATTGTCATTTTTGTCAATTAGCACATCTACACCAACAATATCGGCATTGACTTTTTTTACAGATTTTAAAACAATATCTTCAACATCTTCATTTAAATCAAATCTTTTGATATCTGCACCAAGTGAATAATTTGCCCTCCAATCATCCTTTGGAATCCTCTCCATAGCACATATGATTTTATTACCAATAACAAAAACCCTTATATCATGCTTATATGGAATATATTTCTGAATAAATACCTCCTTCTTATTGAATTTCAATATCTCAAAAATGTTTTTTAATTCATCCAAGCTATTTATCTTTAAAACACTATTTCCATAACCGCCATATATTGGCTTTACAACAATGGGAAAATCAAAATCGTTATTTTTTAATGTGTTTTTTATATCTTCAAAATCATCGGTGTAGGTTAAGAATGATTTTGGCATGAGCTCCTTTAATTTAACATAAGTTAAATATTTATTTTGACAGGTTTCTATACATTCCGATGAGTTGATTATTTTTATATCATTTTTATTATTTTCATTGGCAATGCTTTCAATATATTTCAATGCATAAATTCCTTCTAATAAATAATCCCTTTCAACTCGTGAAATGATTAAATCATAATCAAAATCATTATTTTTTAATCCAGAAACAACTTTTAAAGTATCTAAAAAAGATACATCATATTTATTTTTTAATTTTTCATAAATCATCATGTTTTCCGGTGTTTTTTTATGGCAAAGTATTGCAATTTTCCTTGGAAAATTCACAAATCTTTGATTTGGGTAAACTTTAATACTATCACCTATAAGCATTTTACCTTAATGCTTTCCAAATCACCGCCCATTTTATAGGACAATTCAATATTTAATACTCCATTCTTAATTACTGGATTTTCTATTGGGATTATTAACGGTGGATTTAACATTGGTGTGCTTCCTGCAATTATCTTTTCGTTTAATTCTGTATATGAGTTTAATCTAACTCCAAGTGATATATTTTCTATATTTTTTATATCCTCATTTATGTTAAATTTCAAATTATACGATACTTCTTCATCATTTATTTTATAAAAATCAACTGTGCTATAATGTATTTCCTCTGAGATTGGCTCTGAAATCACTTCCTCATCATAATATATATGACCCATTTTAGCTATGACTATCTGGGCAGTATTGTGAGCTCTCTCAGGGACGATTTTTCCCCCTTCTTTAAGTAGTCCTTTTTTGAGAATTGAGTTCAAAACTGGGACTTGTGGTTCTGTAATAAGTGCGGTGTCCAGCATCTCAGCAATAATTACATCAGCAGGTTCTTTAAAATTATACTCCGATGCATCAGCTTCTATTAAATTTATGTTTTCAAAGTTATTGATTTTTATATTTTCCTTTGCATACTCATAAGTGATTGGGTCGAGCTCTACGGCATAAACATTTTTTGTAATTCGAGATGCAATCATTGCCAATATTCCGCTACCTGTTCCCAAGTCATAAACTACATCGCCAGTTTTAACAGTTTTTTCAATCGCCTCTTTAAAAACTGCCACCCTATCTCTGTCAAGAAGCATGCTGTAATGCCATTGTGGGACGCTTAATTTGAGTTTCATAATAAACCTCCTTAAAAATGTAGATAATAAAAAAATAATAAAAAATAAAATAAAAAAATATATTGTATATAAATTATCCTTTAACAACACCCATTGGCTTCATTCTACTGACTTTTAAAGATATTCCTGAGTTATGGGCAACATCCGCCACTAATTCAATGCTTTTATATGCTTCGGAGCATTCCTCAGCGATTACCCCTTTTGAATCTGCCATGATATATATTCCCTTTCTTTCGAGCTCAGCCTTAATATTATTTGAGTCATACAACTTCAATGCCTTTGCCCTACTGAGAGCTCTCCCAGCACCATGAGCCGTAGAGCCAAAGGTTTCTTCCATGGCGGTTGTTGTCCCGTGCATTAGATAGGAAGCTGTTCCCATATCTCCCGGAATAATTACCGGCTGTCCTATTTTTCTATATTCTTCTGGTATATCCTCACAACCTGGTCCAAATGCCCTAGTTGCCCCTTTCCTATGCACCATCACATTTTTTAACTTACCGTCTATTTTATGTTTCTCCCTCTTTGCTATGTTATGTGCTACATCATACAGTATATTCATTTCAAGGTCTTCTGCTGGTGTTTTAAATACCTCTTCAAAGCTTTCCCTTACCCAATGTGTGATAAGCTGCCTGTTTGTCCATGCGTAGTTTGCACCACAGTTCATTGCCTTGAAGTATCTGATACCCTCCTCGGAGTTGATTGGAGCACATGCCAACTGCCTATCTGGTAATTTTATATTGTATTTTCTAGCCGCCTTTTCCATATATCTAAGATAATCGGAACATATTTGATGCCCCAACCCTCTGGAACCTGTGTGAATCATAATTACTACTTGATTTTTTTCAATTCCATACACTTTTGCAGCTTCTTCGTCAAACACTTCATCTACATACTGGATTTCTAAAAAGTGGTTCCCACTACCTAATGAACCTAACTGCGGAAGCCCTCTTTTCTTAGCATTATCTGAAACAAATGAAGCGTCTGCCTCCTTCATACATCCATTTTCTTCAATATATTTTGTATCTTCATCCCATCCGTAGTTGTTATCTATTGCCCATTTTACCCCTTCTTCAAGGACATCATCTATTTCATTTTTTGTAATTCTTATCTTTCCTTTACTTCCAAGACCTGATGGAATATTTTTAAATAGTTTATGTACGAGTTCCTTTATTTTTGGTTGCACATCTTCTTTTGTAAGATTGGTTTTTAATAATCTTACTCCGCAGTTATGAACTACAATTCCATTTGCTATGAAGTTGTGTTCTTTGCTTGCTATTCCAACATCATATAGTTTTGAATTGTATGGTATTTTTTCAATTTCTTTTATTTTATCAATTATGAATCCTCCTTTAACTCCGTATTTTTTAATAAACTCTTCTAATGTTTCAAAATTATTTGCGAATGTTTTATTTTGCTCCACTTTTGAAATTCCTTCTTTGTCTATATTTTCCCATATAATCAATTTTCTCCTTAAATATTCTGTAATTATTAAAATTTTCTCATCATTGCAATATACATAACCAATTTTAGATAGAAAATTATAGAGCTCCTTATTGTCTGAGCTCATATATAACCTATACATAATTTTCTCATCATACTCTTTAACTTTGTAGATTTTTGCATTTATATCAAATTCTTTTAACATATATACTAATTCATCTAAATAGTTTATAAGTTCATTTTCAATATCATTTGTCTTTGAGATTGTTAAAGATATTGGGCTTATGGCGTATTTATCGTTTTTAGTCCTTGATATTGGCTTACTTCCATCTGCTCCAAACAATCCTGCTAAGAAATTTGCTTTTACCCATTTTGGAGATTCCTTTATCCAGTCTGGAACTTTTGGAATTTGATTTATTTTTTTACCAATTGGCATTCCTAATTTATGCATAAACAATGCAAATGCTTTTGATGCTATTTTTATATAGTTGTCTTCACATGAGCTTATATATTCGCTACCCCACGCATTTTTTATTTTAATATCTCTATTTCTTGAATATATTTTTGAACTTTTTACGCCTAATTTTTCTAAATCTTCCTTAATCTTAATTAATGTTTCTTTCTTTCCATAATATGCAACATATAACCTTTTTCTATCTCCATTTTCTTGAACAATACTTCCATCACCAAGAGCAAAACCCAACAATCGTGCTATTGCTCCTATTTGTTTATGATTCATTTTTAATGGCAATAAACCCCTTTCTTTTAAATATTTTACTATTTGAGCATCATATTCTGCAAAATCCTTTTCATCCAATATTATATCATCAGATGGCTCTCCATACTCCACACCTTCAAAAGGATAAACTATAATATCATGTCCTTCTTCTAACATGCCCATTGGAACATAGCCGTTTGGTGTTAAAACTGGATGGTCTGCACTACCTTCCAAAACTCTTCCAAATTCTGTTTTTATCTTTATTATATCTTCTTCTGCATCTCTTTCAGAAACAAATAATACATTTGAATGCTTTTCTTTACTTTCTTCTATATTATAAACTTTTAGGCATAAATCTAGTTTTTCTTTTAAGTCCTCCAATTTTATAAAGTATTTATCTTCTGTCAATATTTTTGAGTTTGGTGTGAGACATGATATATCAAATCCCACGCCCCCAGGGCTTATTACTCCCGTTTTTTCGTCAAATGCCGCCACTCCGCCGATACAGAACCCATATCCATAGTGAGCGTCGGGCATTGCTAAGGAATACTTTTGAATACCTGGAAGACATGCAACATTCGATACTTGTTCAAGAACATCATCTTCCATGTTTTCAAAGAGCTCATCATTTAAATAAACTCTACCTGGAACTTTCATTTCCTTTTTATACTCCTTTGGGAGCTCCCATACATTTTCCTTAACCTTCACCATGTTTTCCTTCATCGTATCACCAACATGTAAAATTAAAATATAATATATCAATTAAAAGATGATTAAAATAGTAATAAATTATATCATTTACTATATCTATTACACACTTATAAAATTATGGTGAAATTATGGAAGATTACATAATTACAATTCATGCGACGGGGCACCCAAATGTCAAATCCACCCACAAAACAACATTGGAAATTACAAAAGAAGATTATTTAACACCAACGGGAGATTGTATTATTGGAATAAACGCCGATAAATCCATGGCTGATTTTTCAGAAGAACTTAGAGAAAGAATCAGAAATTCTGGTAAAATTATTATAGAAATTGTTGTTGGAGATTTGAAAGATACCATAATTGGAAAAGGACATAAGGATTTAATTTTAAACCATCCAACCGATATTGTAATAAGAAAAAGTAATTTCATCTGCCCGAGAACTTTAATGATAAACGCAGATAAAAGTGCAAAGGAATTGAACTATAAAATTGTAGAAAGATTGAAAAAAGGAGAAGATTTAATTTTTAGGATAATTATTTAAATTATTTTATCAAAGTATAATTAGGTGAGCTCATGGAATTTAATAAAATATATTGCATGGATTGTTTGGAAGGCATGAAATTAATGGATGATAATGAAGTTGATATAATAATCACATCCCCGCCATATAATATTGGAATAAATTATAACAAATACAATGATAATAAATCGAATGATGAATATTTGGTGTGGATTGAAGAGATTGGAAAAGAATTAAATAGAATATTAAAAAAAGATGGCTCATTTTTCTTAAATATGGGATATACATGCAGTAATCCATACATAGCTTGGGAAGTTGCATTTAGGTTAAGAAAATATTTTAAACTTCAAAATGTAATCCACTGGATAAAATCAATAGCAATTCAAAAAGAAGATGTGGGAAATTACCCAAATATAATTGGAGATATTGCCGTTGGACACTATAAACCAGTAAATAGCGATAGATATTTAAGCAACATGCACGAGTATATATTTCACTTTACAAAAACTGGAAATGTAAAATTAAATAAATTAGCAATTGGAGTTCCATACCAAGACAAAAGCAATATAAAAAGATTCAATAGAAAAAATGATTTAAGAGATAGGGGAAATACATGGTTTATTCCTTATGAGACAATACAATCAAAAAACAAAGAAAGACCACATCCTGCAACTTTTCCATCAAAACTGGCTGAAATGTGTATAAAATTACACGGTGTCGAAAAAACTAAATTAGTGTTAGACCCATTTATGGGATTGGGAAACACTGCTATTGCATGTGCTAAATTGGGAGTTAATTTTATTGGTTTTGAAATTGATGATTATTACTGCGATATTGCTAAAAAAAGATTAGATGAAATAATTAAAAAGAATGCTAAAAAGACTATTAAATCAGATACTGGGACCAATACATGCATTACTGCATCTCTTGATAATTACATACAGTCAAATTTATAATTTTTACTGCATATCACTAATTCCTCATCATATAACTCTTTATTAGAAGCATTAAATTCTCTTTTTATAGAACCTGTCAATTTATATAAATCTACGATTTTAAAACCTGTTGCATAGTAGTTATTGTTTATTTTTTCAATTTTAAAGGATATTACAATATGTGGTGCATCATGGATTATTTTAAATCCATCTTTATCATTAGGTGGTGATGCATAAAATGTTCTCTGTGATGAATTTACATTTTTCTCATTGTATGTTTTTATTTCAATATAAACGACCCTACCCTCATTTTCAGATTTTCCACCATACCAAAATTCAATATCTGGATAACCTGTTGATTTATGTTTTCCGTTTTTAGTCTTTGGAGTAGTTGCATATCCATATTTGGATAGTGCTTTTTTAACATAAGGTTCTATATGATTTCCCACTTCATTTACTCGTTTTGGAGTTTCCCCATCTTTTGTTTTTATACCCTTTGTATTTCTTATATCTTTGATTACTTCATTAGATGCTTTTATTAAATCATCAACAAGTTTTTTATCTTTATTGGCTGATAAATCCAAAGGTATTACCTTGTATCCGCTAATTACTCTTATGAATGTGGAAAAAGATATTTTTTCTATCGGCTGTAATATTTGTCTTAATATTAGTTCAATTTCATTATAATAATCGTCATCCATAATATCGCCTAAAATATTTATTTCAAGAGCTCCCATATTTTCTTCAACTTAACAACATCAACTTGCCCAGGTGCCGAGCTCCTACCTTCCATAGATGAGAATGTTAAAATGCTACCAAAATCAACCCCTAAAATTCTTGTTAATTTGCCCTCTTCACCCATACCTATACCTATTATTTTGCCTTCAAACTCATTTACAATCCTTAAAATATTCAAAACATCCTTTTTTGATTTCGCCATTGTGGCAAACTTTGCAATATCTCCTATTTCAAGTTCTCTTTTAACGATTTGTAGGAGCTCACCATAATCTGGTGTTTTTTCAAAATCGTGATACGATACGATAATTTTAGTTTCTGAGTTTATGCTGTTTCTAAATTCAACAAGTTCCTTATTTTTTTCTTCTTTTAATTCAATATCTATGAATTTTACATTATTTTCAATTGCCGTTTTATATAATTCCATCCTTTTGTCGTTATCTCCGGTATATTCTCCTCCTTCCCAATCTGCCCTTATTGTGATAATTGACGGATATTTTGCCATTTTTGCTATGTCCTCTTTATCTACGCTTTCAAGCATATCAACTCTAAATTCCACAATATCGGCAACTTTTAAGGCATTTTCTGCACTTTTTAAAGCATCATCCACATTTTTATCAATTACTGGAATGCAAATCATGATTATCGCCTCTTTCAGTTAATATATTTTTTAGACCGTTCAATCCAAGAACATAATCAACATCCTTATATTTATCAAACAACACATACATTGGGATATTATTTATTTCTACTATTTTTTTATTTCCCTTTTTTATAATTTTAACTCGCTCGTAGGGGTGAAAAGTGCCATCTATCTTGATACCATTTTGGTAAAATCTCAATTTTGTTGGAATTAATTCAATAATGATGAACAAAAATATTCCATATATCAAAAGAATATACACGCACGTTGGAATAGTTATATATTTATTTAATTGAAGGAAAAATGCCGTTTAAAACTGTTTAGTTTTTTGTGAGTATTTGTAAGTGTATAGGGGCATTTAGTTTTCGAAATGTTTATATAGTATTTTCATGCATAGTTTATAGTGTCAATCTAATCAACCCCAAGACTTTCCTAAACCTCTTTTAAACACATTAAAACAACCAAAATTATCAAATTATTAGGCGGAGTTGGGGTTCCCGTGACTGGGGTGAAGGTCGATGATTTACTCTCCGATGAACCCAGAGGAGAGTTGAGATTGATGACGCCCAAGTTCAATGTGAGCATTTACTCACCAACGCTCACATTGGACAGACCCCATAATTATACCCATGCCAATTAATAGAAAAAATCTTAATATATAAAATTTTAATGGATAAAATACCCATTTTTCCTTTAAAAATTTCCCTTCATGGATTTTATGGAGTTCTTTTTTAAATATTTTTTCAATAATTGATTTACTAATTACATACGACAGTCCAAATAAAAAAACTATAAGAAATAAAGTAAATAGCCAATAATTGTATGATGACGCAGATATTATCCACAATCCACTAATAAAGGTCATTATTCGGATTGTGAAATCTGCATATTTATCTAAATTACACCGTTTTAAATAGTAAAATAACCTCCCCATTATTTCACCCTTCTTTTTATTTTATTTCTCATACTTTTCTGTAAGAACTGCTTTTATCTTTTTCGCTGTTATTTTTCCTACTCCCTCTACTTCCATGAGCTCATCCTCAGAAGCATTCACAATGTTTTCAATAGTGCCAAATTTCATAAGTAAATTTTCAGCAGTCAGAGCTCCTACATCTGGGAAACTCTCAACTATAAATCTCTGCCTTTCTTTTAAAGACATCGGTTTTTTTCCTGTTCTTATGGCTATTGTTCGTTTAGTCCTTAATTGCTCCCTTTCAGCCATTTTTACCAATATATTTGCTGTCTCCTCTGCATCCTTTGAAAACATTACTGGAATATTAAAATCGAGCATTATGGAAATTACCGCACCATTTACTATTTTTTCAGATAATCGGAAATAATTGTCCCCTTCTATGATTAAAATAGGTCTTTCATATTTTTTCAAATCCTTCAATTGTTTGAATAATCTTTTATCTATTATAGAGCTCTCAAAATCCTCTGCGGTTTTTCGTTCTACAATTACCCTATCGCTTAGTATATAGTCCCCATTTTCAAGATTTTTGAATTCCAGCTCTGCTTTATCGAATAAATACCTACTTACAATTTTTTCTCTGTTATCCACCACTATTTTTATAGGTTTTTGAGCATTTGTATTTTTAATTTCAAATTCCGTATTTTTTAAATCTTCTTTTTTATCCCCTTCACATTTAATTTTTTCTTCTTTTTCTTCATCTCCTTTAATTTCTTCCTTAATTATATTATCTTCTTTTTCTTTTTTCTCTTTTTTATCTTCCCCATTTTCTTTATTTAAAAGATAATCAAGTGTATTTTTATCCTCAATAATGTATTTATCCCTGTTCCGTTCTTCAAGTTTTTCATTTAATATTCTTTGCATATCCTTTAAAAGACGCTTCATTTTTCTTTCCTTATTTATCGCAGACCAATAATATCCTTCATCCCTGCTATCCTTTGTAATTAGAATAATGCACTCTCCACCTTCACCTCTCGAAGCTCTACCCCTTCTCTGTATAAACCTTACCTCAGAAGGCACAGGCTCGTAGAATATTACATAATTTACGCTCATAATGTCAATACCTTCCTCAGATACGCTGGTGGATACTAAAACATTTATATTGTCGTCATTTTTGAATTTTTCAACTGCCTCAACCTGTTTCTTTTGAGACATCCCTTTTCCATCCTTATTCGACTGCCCAACAAATGGTATTGCATTTATTCCCTTTGAATTAAGAACATTTACAATTTTATCAACCGTATCCCTATACTGTGCAAATATAATTATTTTTTCTTTATTTCCGCTTTCATTATTTTTATTTAAAATATTATTTACAATCTCAATGAGTTTTTCCATCTTTGGATGCTCAATTTCGGAAGTCCTTAGCTTATACACTGCCTTTAAAACCTTGGCATCCCTTACAATAGCCTTTGCAGATTTTGTATTTTGACTTCCCAATCTTTCATAGTAGTTTAAAAATGCCTCCTTCCCTTGACATTCCAATGTCTCAATGGCATAATCCAGTTTTATAGCCTCGGAAGCTATTTTTATGAGCTCATACTTTGAACTATCGGGAATTGTCATAATTTTCTTTTGAAGCATTAGGAGCTCCGATTTATTTACATTCATAGAGTAAATTATTTTATTATCTCTCAGCACTTTCAACCTTTCTTTAAAGGCATTTTTAAGTAAATTAATACATTCCCCATATTCCTTTGGGAGCTCCACTTTTACAGGTCTAAGTTTAACAGTTTTTATATACTCCCTTACATCTGCATCATCGTAGGTTCTTATTTCCACATGCTCGATTCCCAAATTTTCGCATATTTCAAGTATCTTATCAATATTTGACCCGGGGGAAGCAGTTAATCCAAGAACATGTGCCTTATTTCTGAATACCGATGCTACAAATGTATAGGAATGGTTTCCAGTTGTATGGTGTGCCTCATCTGCAATAAGAAGCACAAAATCATCGGTATTAATTCTATTTGCTACAATATCGTTTTCCACAATCTGCGGAGTGGCAATAAATATCTTTCCTTCTTCCCAAAGCTTTTTCCTCTTTGTTGGTGCTATTTTTCCAGTTAAAATTATTATTTTATCCTCATCAATATTTAAAAAAGTTTTTAAACTGTTGTAATGCTGTTCCACCAATGGACGAGACGGAGCAACAATTAAAACCTTCCCATCCTTTTTTGAAAGCATTCCCGCAATTGTTAGAGTAGCAACCGCAGTTTTTCCAAGTCCAGTCCCCAAAACACATAGAGTGTTCTTTTTTAAAGCATTTGCCACAATTATTTGCTGATATAATCGTGATTCCATGGTGTTTGGTTTTATAAGTGGGTGATTGATATACATGAGCTCACCAAGGTATAATAATATCATAAGTATAATTATTATAAATCAACAATATACTTTATAACATACTCATCATTTTCCTTTTTAATTTCCATTTTATGGTATGTAATTGCCTTTACCTCTTCCTTAGGTTCGTGCTTTTCTTTATCCAGTTCTTCGCCGTAAGCTACGCATTTTAAAATATATTCTTCTTCATTTTCATTTTCCGTTCTGTTTTTTTTATGTATTTTAATATCAAAATCTGAGAATATTAAATACTCGCTGTCCAAGATTATTAGGAGCTCCGTTAAAAAATCATAAAGCAAACTGTATAAATCCTCTGAACTGATTTCAATTTCCCTTTTAATTCTTTTTTCAACAGTACCTATATTTACCATTAGATTAGATAGTGCTTTTGCAGATTCCTCAAATGCCTCTTCAAGTGTTTTTCCTCTGGCAATAACGCCCATATCTGCCATAGTTTCAAAGTATTCAAACATTTTTTCACCTATATTGTGCTATATTTATCATATCGCATTTTATTAAATATCCCTTGCAGTTATTTTTATTATATTCCAAAATATCAAATTTCACATCTAAAAAGCTTTCAACAACATATATATTTGTTAAAGTATGGTTTGTAATCTCCGAAACTCCAACGGTAGATTTGGAATAATATAAAAAAGGTATTATCTGGTCTCCCATGTATTTATCAAGTGCCATACCAGTTTTCAACTCCTTTAAAAGATTTTCTACCGCAATCTTTCCAACCATCTCAGACCTTAAACCCTTCTCGCCTAAACAGTGAGCTCCTATTGTTCCACATTTTAAAAATATCCCAACACCAGTGGAAAGACCTTTTGTATTTTCTATTTTTATATTTGGTGTAAATTTATTCTTCATAAGCAAATCTATTGCTGATTTTCTAATTCTTCTTGGAATATTCCCATCCAAATTCTGATTAAAAACTATCCCTTCCACAAATTTGCTTTTATCGTGTTCTATTAAATCCACAGATTTTAATGTTGAAGGATTTAGTTTTAATTTAACTTCCCCGCCCCCTTCTGGATAGAATCCCCTTTTAATTATATCAATACTACCACAGTATCCCATTTTACCCAAAATATCCAGTGTAATACTTTTAATATAGTCAATTGGCGGAGCATTTTTCACATCAGTTCCACCTTTTATGGTTATATTTACTGGCTTATCTATTACAAGACCCAAAGGCAAAAGTGTTTGGATTACCAAAGAAACACTACCGGCTGTTCCAACATCTAATTTAAAATCTTTTGGAGATATTTTTTTAGGATAAAATTCCAATGTCTCAGAACCTACTTTTAATCCTTCTACCTCAGCATTGCACAGTTTTTTAACTGCCTTAACACATGCAACATGTTGATGAGCAAGCCCCGCATTTCTTCGTTTTTTTCTTATATTTGCTATTTTAACTGGCTTTTGTGTTATTGCAGATAATGAAACCGCTGTTCTAACAATTTGACCGCCACCTTCTAAATAACTACCATCAATAATAACCACGTCTTTATTCAAAAAATCACCTTAATAATGTATATCTTAATATTTCATAATATTCTTTCTAATCATCTTTTTTCAATAATCTTTTTATTATAAAGCTAATGGTATCGAGCTCATCATTAGATATTTCCTCAGATTTTATAACATTTAAAATTTTATGAATTTTTAAATAATTTTTCTTATAAACTTCAAAAATTTTTTCAGAGTTTTCCGTCAATTTATAAATCTTTTTTTCTTTTCCTGTTTTTGTTTTTTCAATAGATTTAACCTCTAAACAATTTAATTTTTTTAGTTCCTTTAATGCATTACTTATGGTTTGTTCTTTGACATAATGAGCATAATGATTTTCAATATCAATAGATTTTAGATTTTTAATATTTTGATTGAGTTTTTTTGTAATATTGTATATGGTTAATTCATCCCCTTTATTGCCAAGAGTCAGTATATATTCCATTATTTTTAATTTATCATGAACTTTTTTTGGCATTACCTATCTCCCCTTTTAAAATAAACTTCAAAATAAAATGCTGGATTTTTTGAATATGTCTTTATATATTTCATAAGTTTAGTATATGTTAGAACTTAAAAGGGGTGAGACAGTGGCAGCTCCAAGAAAACCAAAAAATCCAAAAAAATAATTATTAATCTTTAAATTACTTTAATTTTTAATTTTTCTAAGTTTTGCTATAAAGAATGGTTCATTTGGGGGAACAACCTTTAAAGTTCCCCTCACTTTCCCCTCAATTACACTGATTCCTTTTAAATTGTTCTTAAATTCACCAACATCTACTAATTCAATATCCCTTCTAGTATTTAATATGTATTCAATTACATCCTCATTCTCTTCAATCTCTGGTGAGCAGGTGCTATATACAATTTCTCCGCCTTCTTTTAACATATCGATACCAACATTTAGCATATTTTTTTGCCTAAGGGCACAATATCTTATGTCTCTTTTGCTAACAACCCTATTTTTATCTTTTATAGGATTTCCAGTGCATGGGGCATCTAGAAGTATTTTATCAAAAAGCATATTAAATTTTTTTAGCCTCAGTGCGTCCATATTTAATAATATGGTATTTGTAATACCCATTCTGTAAATATTAGATTTTAAACTTCTCATTCTTTTTCTATTTAACTCATTTGCCACTACAACCCCTTTGTTGTTCATTAACTGGGATAAATGAGTTGTTTTCCCGCCGGGAGCTGAGCACATATCAAGAACAACATCATTTTCAGAAGGATTTAACACCAATGGCGGAATTGTAGATGATATGCTTTGTAGATAGTAATATCCAAATAAATACTCCGGTGTAGCACCCATTGAAAAAGGAGCTCCTTTAACCTTAAACATATAATCTAAAAATGTATTCTCCAACTTTACTCCTTTGCTCTTTAATCTACCTTTTAACTCTTTTGGAGTTATTTTTAAAGTATTAACTCTAATATATTGTGTTTCAACTGTTGATATTGTCATTATTTTCCCTCATTTTATCCAGTATTTTTAAATAAATTATAGAAGCCATTACGGTCATAATTGGAACAGTGATGTATCCAACTATATCATGTATAATATAAACCTTATCAACAAATAACATTCCAAGAGCTCCGACTAATACTATCCTTAAAATGTTTCCGAAATAAACTAATGCGGATAATGGCAGTCCAATAACTACCTCTTTAATATTCCTTGATAAAGCGAATACTAATGCCAAATATATTGCAACCAATTCAAAACCCGTGCATCCACTTATTACTTCTATCTTTAAATTATTTAAATAAATGTAGCACCCATTGTATGAAGCATCAGTAAATAAATTTAAAATTAAATAACTTTGGTATGCCACAGGATTTATTAATTTAGCTCCTAATGGTTCCAAAATTAAAAACAGAACAATACAATAAAAGAAAAATTTAATTAAAAAAATATTTTTACTGTTCATTATTTCACTTTATATTTTGTTAAGATAGATATCTGTTGTAGTCATAGGGATAAATCCATAATTATTAGAATGGACAATACATTTTTCTGACATTTTTTCATCATTCACATAATCCAATGTAAGAACGATAATACCATATTTATCTTTTAAGTATTTTAAGTTATTTGCTTGATTATTAACCCATTTTAAATCGTTATTTTCCCAGAAGTGTGCTTTTTTGTGTTTAAAATCATAAGTTGTAGTAAAATCCTCAAACAATACTCCATTAATATATGGTGCGGTTTTATCCACAATTTCAAATCCCCTATTTTGTATAATTATTAAATTTGGATTTTTTTCCCTAATCTCCTTAATTAATAAAATCGTTTCATCATTTTGATTTGAATATATTGCACTATCTACTGTATCTAAGAATACTCCATCGAATCCCATATTTTTAAACTTTGTGATTTCGTTCAATAGTATATTATGCCATTTTGGTGATTTAATATTTATATAATAAGAACCCCAATTTTGATTTTTTCCTATTGATATATCTTTAACATCATTATAATATGGACGAGATTTGCTAACTTCACCAATACTTAAATATGCAATAACTTTTATGTTTGGATTTAATGATTTTAATTTTTGAATGTCATCTTTTTTATAATTATATGGTTCAATAATAATTAAATCATATTTTGAAAGTTTTTCTATATTGTTTGAGCCATAATAAACCCAAAAATTGTTGATATTTAAGTTATTTTTTATATTTGGTTTATCATTAGTTCCATCATTTGTATCATAGATAGTATCTTTTGAATTATTTAAACATCCACAAAATAAAACTAAAAATAAAAAAATAGGTATGATTTTTTTCATTTTCCCACCCTTTTTAAAGTGAGTAATGGGATTGTTATTAATGTTATAATTAAAGCACTTAATGGAATTGGAGTTTTCGCTGTTTGATTAGATTCCGTTTGATGAGAACCAAAATCTGATTCTAAAATTCCTCCAAAATGCATTAATTCGCCATCTTCATCCCCCCACTGATCATTTGCGGGATTATAACCTACATTGGAAGGATGTTCTCCCGAAGCATTAAATAACTCTGCATTGTATTTTACTGATTTATATCCGTTTATAGTTGTAACATTGGTATATATTCCATAACTGCCCCCTTCAAGTTTAGCCCAAATTGTAAATCTTGCATAAGGAGTTTCTTTTATGATTGGATTATCCTTAGTGTTATCTTTCCATACTTTAACTGAAAAGTTATATGGGGATGATAAAGATGTCCAATTTGCCTCAGTAATTGAATACTTAATAGTTACATCTGCATAACTTTGAGATATAAAGGCAATTACCAATATCGAAAAAATAATGGATGAAAGTTTATAGTTTCGCATAACCATCTCCCTGTGTTATTTACGCTTATATTTTTATAGCAACTAATATTTAATTTTTTTTTAATTTTTTAAATTTTCCATTTATGAACATATCCCCCAAATTTAAATTCATCACTATCGATATAATGCCCATCATCTATTACTTTTCCAATTTTTATAGATTTGGTGCTTAGCTTCCGGAGCTCATCCTCAACATCATTATATTTTTTAGTTGTAAATAGGAGCTCGAACTCTTCACCACTATTTAAAGCAACATCTATTGGATTTAAATCAAATCTATCGCAAAATTCCATCACATCCTTTGGGAGAGTATTTAAAAGTTTTTTTGATGAGATTTCAAAGTTCCCAACATAGTATAAATCCTTTCCAAGACCATCAGATATATCACAGCAGGAATTAACATATTTATTTATGGCAATCCCCTCTTTAACCCTTGCTCTTGGTTCAGATAATTTTTTTATAATATCCGAATATTCATTTAAAAGATTTTTAAAAACCCTTTTATTAATTATTCCTTTATTCTTCATTTCAATGATTTTCAATGCACAATAAACCCTTCCAACATCGTTTGTAATCGCTATATCGTCCCCCACTTCACCACCTCTATATATTGGATTATCTGTAATTCCAAAGGCAGTCCCACATAATGCCAGTTCTTTTGATTTATTCGTATCTCCTCCAACAACGGGGCATTCATATTCTTTTGCTATGAAATCCATCCCCTTTGTAAGTTCTTCTATAAATTCCTTTTTTGGATGATTAAAACCCATTGAGACTACAATTCCCAATGGTTTAGCACACATTGCCGCTATATCTGATACATTTGCCGTAATTACCCTCATACCAATTTGGAATGGTGTTAAAATCTCTGGAAAATGTGTGGATTTAAACATCATATCCGTTGTAATTGTTAAATACTGATTTCCCAATTTAAAAACCGCACAATCATCCCCAATGGTTTTTACTGCCTTTCCAGTATATTTTAAATTACTATATATTGTTTTTATGATATCCAGTTCATTCATTATATCCATGAGCTCACCTAAATTTTAAATCATCTAAATTTTAAATTTTCAATAACTATATATATTAGTAATACATAATATATTTTGGTGGATGATGACCGGAGTAGCTTCTGATTTATGATGATAGATGGGCGAGCTGACACCGCTTTTTTTAAAAGATTTAATTTTAATTTATAACTTTATAATGACTTTTATTTAGATTAATTTATTTAATTATAATAGTTATAATAATTATGATTTTGTGGTATTTATGAAAAATGTGGCACTAATTTATCCAAACAAATTTAAAGGGGGCATCTCTTGTTTAGCAATGCATATTTTACACCACCATTTAAATAAATACCATGATATAAACTGCAATATGTATTTTATCGAGAATTACAACGAAATAAAGAATAAAGATGCTATAATTATCACCTTGCAATATGAAAACGATTATTTTAATGTGGTTAAAATAATAGCTGAATTAAGGCAAAAAAACCCAAATGCTGTTTTTATAGGCGGCGGTCCATGTGCAATTGCCAATCCTCTGCCATTGAGTAGTTTTTTTGATGCCTTTGTAATTGGTGAGATTGAAGACACAGACATAATGTATGAGCTCATCCATAAAAAAACCGATTTAGATGGTGTTTATTATCCAAAACTTGATGGGACAGATAGGGAAGATTTTAGGAAAATAAAGAGAATTTATCCAAAAAAAATTACAATAGATGATTACCCAATAAATCAATTTACCCATCCATCTGGTGCATATGGGGATGCTTTTTTGTTGGAGATTGGAAGGGGATGCCCAAGAAGATGCAAGTTTTGCATGGCAAAAAACATATACTACCCACCAAGATTTAGAAAACTTGACGATTTAAAGTATCTTGTCGATGAAGGACTAAAACACACAAAAACAAATAAAATTGCGTTAATATCCCCATCTGTTGGGGATTATAAATATATAATTGATTTATGCCAGCATATAAAGGAAAAGAATGAGAACATTTCAATATCTCCATCATCACTAAGGGCAGACACTATAAAGGATGAGCTCCTAAAAATCCTTAACCTTAAAACCCTTACAATAGCACCAGAAGCTGGGAGCGAGAGATTAAGGGAATATATAAAAAAGGATATATCAAATGATGATATCTTAAATGCCGTGGAAATAGCAAAAAATAACAACATTGATAAGGTAAAATTATATTATATGGTTGGACTTCCAACAGAAACCGAAGAAGATATCGAAGAGATAATAAATTTATCCAAGGACATTAAAAAGGATTTTAGGAAGGTAGAAATAAGCGTAAATCCATTTATACCAAAACCACATACTGAATTTGAAAACGAACCATTTAATTTAGAATCAAAAAATAGCATAAAATATATTGAAAAATCCTTAAAAAAATCCAATATAAAGGTAAATTATGAAAATTTCAACTCCATGATTATTCAATGCGTTTTGTGTCGTGGTGGTGCTGAGCTCGGGGATTTAATAGAAATAGAAAATTATAATAAACCTGTGCAGTTTTTAAAGTATTTGAAAAAGAATGATATGTTGGAGAACTATCTAAGCAAATATGCGTTTTAGTCAATTAGTCTTAATTATCTACTACCCTTTATAATCTTAATTATCTTTTTTAAGTTAATCGATTCATCGTAAATCAGAGCTCCGATTCTAAATAGTTTCACAGAAATAATAAATGACAGCACCGAAAATATAAGCATAACTCCCATAGATGCCAAAACCTCCCAGAGCTCTACATGAGTAATGGACATCCTCATCAACATTATTTGCGGAGCTGTAAATGGAACATAGGAGAGAACCTTTACAATCCAATGATTAGGATTTGTAAATATGAGAGATAGCATCAATAGTGGTATCATCTGAATCATCAATATTGGGCTTATTATCTGTCCAGCATCCTTTGGATTTGTAAATAAAGATGCAATTCCACACAGGAGAGAAACATAGAACAGATATGCAAGTATAAAAAATATCACAGCAGAGAGCATTAAAGATAGTGGAACATTTATAGCATATATAAATATAATAGGAAGGGCAAACAACAGCCATATGGACATCTGAACAAATCCAAGAATGGATATTCCAAAAATCTTACCTATAATTATGTTTTTAGCATTTGTAAAGGATAGTAGAACTTCCATTATACGGTGCTGTTTTTCCTCGATTATGCTGTTTATACTGAGTCCTGAAACTGATGTAATTGCAAGATACAGTAGCATAACAAACCCTATTGGCATCATTTGAGAGAATATGTTTTCCTTTTCCTCGCCTTCTTTGCTTATACTGTATATTTCAAGGTTTAATGGTGATTTAACACGAATATATGTTTTATTATCTACTTTGTCTTTTAAAATATTTGCAAGCAGTATATCCCTCAGTGTTTCGGTAATTACTGGATTAACCGATTTTGATTTGGAATATACTGTTATTGTCCCATTATCTAAATAATCCTTTGGAATTATTATAAGAACATCTATTTTGCCATTTAATACATCGTTTTTGCCTTGTTCAATATTTTTATATTCTTTAAAACTTAATGTAATATTTTTTTGCTGAACAGCGTTGTATTTTATGGCATTATTTGGAATAGACACCCCAAAGTTATCAATATATCCTATTTTTTGATTGGTTGCGTATGATGAAAAATAGGCACTAGCCAAGGTAATTGCTACAAATATTATGGGAATAAGCACAGTCATTATAATAAATTGCTTCCTTTTTATGTTGCTTAGTATTTCGTGTTTTGCTATGGATTTTATCTTTGAAAAGTTTATTTTATTTTTATCGCCTTTATTACTACTTCCCATTATTCCACCCGCCATTCTTATCCTTTATAAATAAATCTTCCAAAGAAGTTCTCACTTCAAATTTAACAAGGTTCGATATGATGTTATTATTCTGTATCAGATTTAAAGCATCCTTATGCGCTAAATTTTTCTTTATTAATTTTCCGTTTTCGATGTATTCAACATATGCGGTTTTATTTTGACATATTTCATCTAACCGCCCGTAATGGATAGTTTTTCCTTCCTTTAAAATAAGTATTCTATCGCAAAATCTCTCTATCTTTTCAAGCTGGTGTGTGGATAGTATTATGGATTTTCCCTCATTCTTTAACTCAAATATTATATCTTTTAAAAGATTTAAATTAATCACATCAAGACCAGAAAAAGGTTCATCAAGTATTATTATGTCAGGATTGTGAATTATAGAAACTAAAAATTGGATTTTTTGCTGATTTCCTTTTGAAAGTGTTTTTATTTTGCTATTTTTGTATTTGGCAATATTCAACCTGTTCAAATAATAATCAATCCTTTTTTCAATGGTTTTATTGTCCATTCCCGATAATTCCCCAAAGAATTTTAAAACATCCTTAACTTTTTCATCCTTATAAAGCCCCCTTTCTTCTGGAAGATATCCAATTTTTCCGTTTATATAAACCTCTCCGTCGTAATTATCAACTATTCCGCTGATAATTCGTAATGTTGTAGTTTTTCCAGCTCCATTATGTCCCAATAGTCCGAATATTTCCCCGCTTTTTACATTAAATGATAAATCTTTTATTGCCATCTTTGAGCCGTAGGATTTTGAAACATTTTTTAATATGATTCTCTCCATTCTTCCACCGAATTTATATATTAAATAAATATAATGTAGATACTGATATACATGATTCTTAAATATTTTTAAATAATTTATTATCGATATATTGATGATTTTTATTTGGCTTAATATTATAATTAAAAGAGAGCGTGAAATATACATAAAATCGAAGATTTTATATTTTTTCACTAAAAGAAAGAGCGTGAAAACATGGCAATATTAGGACTTGTAGGAAAACCAAATGTGGGAAAATCAACTTTATTCAACGCAATGACAGAAAAAGTGGCAGACATTGGAAATTACCCATTTACAACAATAAATCCAAACATTGGAACATCCTTTGTGAGCTCACCCTGTCCATGTAAAGAATTAAACATCCAATGCAACCCAAATAATTCAAAATGTATTGATGGAATAAGATACATTCCTGTTGAAATAATAGATGTTGCTGGGCTCGTTCCAGAAGCTCATAAAGGAAAAGGTATGGGAAACAAATTTTTAGATGATTTGAGACAAGCTGATGCTTTTATTGTAGTTGTTGATGCAAGTGGTAAAACAGATTTAGAAGGAAATCCTGCTGAAAATCACGACCCAACCGAAGATGTTAAATTTTTATTGGATGAGCTCGACATGTGGATTTATGGAATTTTAACTAAAAACTGGGATAAGTTATCGAGAAAGGCACAACAGCAAAAAAACACTTCAAAGATAATCTCTGAACAGTTAAGCGGGCTCAATATCTCAGAAGAACAGGTGGAAAATGCCATTCGTAATTTAGACGACAGCCCTATAAAATGGACTGATGATGACCTTTTATATTTGGCAAAAACTCTCAGAAAGCTTTCAAAACCTATGATTATAGCCGCAAATAAAGCAGACCATCCCGATGCAGAAGAGAATATCAAAAAATTAAGGGAAGAATTTAAGGATTACATTGTAATACCAACATCAGCAGAGATAGAACTGGCATTGAAGAGAGCAGAAAAGGCGGGAATTATCAAATACGATAGAACTAAAAATGATTTTGAAATAATAAATGAATCATTAAATGACGCACAGAAAAACGCCTTAAACTACATGAAAGAATACTTAAAAAAACATAATGGAACAGGCATACAGGAGCTCCTAAACAGAGCATACTTTGACCTATTGGATATGATTGTTGTATATCCCGTGGAAGATGAAAACAAATACTGCGATAAAAAAGGAAATGTTCTTCCAGATGCCTATTTGGTAAAAAAAGGAACCACTGCAAAGGATTTGGCATTTAAAATACATACAGACATAGGAAATAAATTTATATATGCCGTTGATGCAAGAAAGAAAATAAGAATTGGTGCAGACCAAGAGTTGAAGGATGGAGATATAATAAAAATCGTATCTGCGGCTTAATATTAATTATTAATTATATATTATTTACGGTGATATAATGGAAAATGAAGCAAATAAAGAAATAATCGAAAATATGAAGTGCCCAATATGTGGTGGAGATGACTGCATAAAAAAATCTGCTGTCGAGCTCTACCTCAACATGATAAAAATGTTCTTCAAATACCAAGATAAAGACAGCGATATAACTTATAGAAAATACCCAACAGTTGGGGAAATAGGAGAGTGCAAAAAAACATTTAAAAGAATATGGCTTTGCCCATACTGTAAAAAACCATTTGAATCAAACTACGAACTGGGAAAGGTCGTGGTCAAATGTCCGCACTGTGATGAAACATTATGTATTCCAGTTTCAAACAGAACCTTTTGCTAATCTATTTTTTAAAATAAAATAAATAAAATGAAAATAAAACATTTATTTTTTCCTTTTTTTAATGACCTTATCAAATAACTCATCAGGAGTAGGTTTTTCCGCCCCTAGGTATTTAACAACAAGGGAGCCGTATTTTAAATACTCCTCTTCAACAGGTAAATCCCCAACGAATAATCCGGGGCAATTATTTAAAAACCATCCATCATAAGTTAATACCAATTTTCCATTTTTCAGCTGTGGAGAATATGGTCTTAATCTGCAAATTAGCGGTCTTACTTTGTATATGGAGCATTTATTATTTTTTAAAAATACGCATTTACCTTTAATTTCTTTCAACTCGCCGTATGTTCCATCAAAATATGTTAAATATTTTTTAACCGTTTCTTCAAATGGTATTTTTAAATAACCGCTTATATTTGCTATATCCTTTTTTGTTATTGTTGGGGAATCACAGCATTTTCCACACATTCTGCATGTCCATGCTATTCCTTTTGTATCTGCCTTAATTTTCATGTTTTCACTTTTTAAATAGTAGTTGCGAATTTTTCTTATTTTTCCTTTTTTATTTTTGACTAATATTGATTAATTTTGTAATTTAATGAAATTCTTTTTAAGTTTTATAAGTTCGAAAGACCTCCGGTTTCCTGAATGGTGATTATGTAAAAAACCTTTTAAGTTTTAGGTTTTTGTTGCTCACCTACTTTATAAGCAAGTTGAAAATCGCTTCGATAACCAATTCCTTCGGAATTTATTCCAGTCGGTGAGTCCAAATGATTGGCTTTGATTTCGGTAGTAGTATTTTTTTCACATATTCTTGCACATACGCCATAATGCCCCGATAAATAGTTAAGTGCATTGTGTATTTTTAAATGAATATTTTTAGGAAGTCGATATAGAATATATGCAAATATTACCCCAGTAATTACATCAACAATCCAGTGCTGTCCCATAAATAGGGTCGAAATTGGTATTAATATACCCAGTGCATAGAACAAATACCTTATTTTGCTTTTTTCATCTTTAAAATGCAGTGCCATGAGAACAGAGTATGCAGTATGCAGGGAAGGAATTTCATAAGTAGGTTTTGTAAATATCCACAAGTAAGGAGTATTTACTAAATCCTGTGCAACACCAACTTGGAATGGAGATTGAACTATAAAAAATGTATAAATTAACCCTGCTATGAGCCATCCAAGTGCAATATCTATTAAAATTATATCTGCTTTTAGATAATTCTTTTTTATAATCAAATAATAGCCGATTCCTCCAACTACGCAAATTGTAAATAAATACATATAAACTATTCTAAAAAATTCCACTATCCAATATGGTGATGTTTGAAGAATATGATAAAATTTAGCATTGCATAAGGGAATATAATGCAAATAATTGGTAAAATCAAAGGGGGTAATTATTTGGGAATACCACATTAATCCCCCCCACATAATATAGGCAATAGGGTATGTAATTAATCTTATTTTTATCATTTTCATAATATCCCTATGGGAAGTATGTATCCAATTCTTTAATACAGGAGCTCACCAACTTAACAGTTTCATCTAAATCAGATATACCAATTACTTCAACAGGAGTGTGTATATATCTTGAAGGAACTGAAATCACACCAGTTGGAATACCGTCTCTCGTTAGGTGAATTGCAGTAGCATCTGTTGTTCCACCTTCTCCAACTTCATACTGAACAGAGATATTGTATTTCTTTGATACTTCTTTTATCATATCTAAAACCTTTGGATGAGTAATTAAACCTCTTCCAGAAGCATCCACTATACCGACTACTGGACCCTTACCTAATTCAACAGGAGCATCTTCCATTTTTATACCCGGATGGTCTCCACAGATTGTCACATCAAGTGCAAGTGCCACATCTGGATTAATGCCAAAAGCTGATGTTCTCGCACCCTTTAATCCAACCTCTTCCTGAACAGTTCCAACGAAATATATTTGGCAATTTAATTCCATTTCGCTCAATTCCTTTGCAACTTCCAATAAAACAGCACATCCTGCTCTGTCGTCAAATGCCTTACATGATATTCTGTTGTTGCCGAGCTCATCAAAATCTGATTTAAATGAAATCCATGAGCCTATCTCTACACCCATATTTTGAGCGTCTTCTCTATCTTTTGCCCCAATATCAATAAACATGTCCTCGTATTTTATTAATTTATTTCTTTCACTTTCTTTCATTTTGTGCGGTGGTTTTGAACCTAAAACACCTACAATATCCCCTTTGTCAGTATGAACAATTACTTTCTGGTTTAAAAGCATCTGGTCATTTATTCCTCCAATTTTTGTGAATTTTAAGAATCCTTTATCGTCTATGTATTTAACCATCAATCCAATTTCATCCATATGTGCCGCAAGCATTATTTTAGGTCCCTTATTTCCTTTTTTTGCAATTAAGTTTCCAAATTTATCTGTATATACCTCATCGCAGTATTTTTTAAGCTCTCTTTCCATTATGGTTCTTATTCTATCTTCCCTTCCTGAAATACCTTCTGCTGTTGATAGTTCCTTTAAATAATCAAGCACAGCCATTATATCACCTTTTTTAGATTTTAGCAAAAAATATTAAAAATATTATTAAATACGCAAAATACAAGTATGATATTATAATATATAACAATTACGATAAACCGCCGAGAAAGCCAACGATTTTAATCGTTGGATGAGAGGCGGACATTATATCGGCTAGTAAGTAGTAAAATATAAATATGAGAAGATTAATAGTAAGTAACGCTACCAGTCCAAGTTCTAATGGGTAGGGTTAGTGAAAACTCTACCGCTGGTAGTGGTTGGTATCGTGGTTTGTTTTGATAGAGTAATCTTAGTGATACAGCGTAGCCCTGAATCTCCTAAACGGGGATAGGGGTAGTGGGCTTGGCCACCCATGTAGGGTTAAACCCTGCTAAAAGAACCCAACGAGTTCACTCGTTGGAGTAGGTCAGAATATGGTGAATAGGTATAAAATATTTATTGAATTATTCCTGCAATTCAAAATAATTCTTCTGCTTAACAACTATTATAGGGATGCCCATATCAATAAGCCTTCTTTTTAAATCCTTGTCATTTGTGCATACAACGATTTTATTGCCCTTATCCTTTTGGTATTTTGCATAGTTTATTATTATCTCATCGGCATACTTTCCAATATTGTAATCATCTGTTTTATATTTTTTAATTAAGGATAATAATAGATTTATTGAAAATTTCTCCTTACCTTTTAATTGGGTTTTAAGTTTTTCCAATTCTTCCCTTATGCAATTGAGTATTATAACTTCATAATTATTTAATATTCTGTCGAGCTCATAATCTATATTTATATTATGTTTAATGGCATATATTAAAAAATTTGTATCTGGTATTACTATTATCATTTTATCACGACTCCTTCGGCAGGAAGCCAACGGCTCCGCAACGAAGTTGCGACCTAAAACCTTCGGTTTTAAGTTTTCCTCACTTTCGTTCGGAAATGCTATAAAAATCCGAAGGATTTTTATTCAATTAGCCGTTGGAGGATGCCGAAAAATTTATATGTTGTATAAACTATATATTGTAATAAACCCTAAGGCACGAAGCTCGGTAGAGTGGATACGGTTGGAAGGGCACATATTAAATGTGATATTTATAGGGCTGTTGTCAGCCAGCCTAATGTCCTCCGCCCTTATTATTGAGGGAGTTGGATTGAATAAATTCCTTCGGAATTTATAGCTCTCCGCTTCGCTACGAAGGGCAAGCCAACGACTTTAGTCGTTGGTAGCTGACTTAGGAATTAGTTATTACTGAATCCTCTCCAATCTTTTTTATGTTTATAATATTATTTGCCACCTGTTCCAATTCGTTGTGGTGAGATATTACAAAAATCTGAGAAATGGTTTTTATGTTTCCAAAGATGTTTAACAGTTTTTTACGCCTATCTTCATCAAGGAATGCCGTTGGTTCGTCCAGTATTATACATTGTAGATTATTACAAACCGCTTTTGCTATTCCAAGCCTAAGTGCAAGGGATACTGCTATCTGCTCACCACCACTTAAAGTTTTTACAGGGAGCTCATCCACAATTATATCATAATCATTCTTAATTTGGATGTGGCTGTATGGCAATTCGAACTCATTAAATATTTCATTGGTGTATCTCTGAATAAGTGGAATATACTTTTCTCTTAAATACTGCTGAAATCCGTTCTTTGAAAAGACATTTTCCCTTATATCTATTAAATAACCTATATAATTCTCCAATCTTTCCTTTTCTTTTTCTTTATCGTGCAATTCATTTAGATTATTTATTTGTTTTTGCAGTTGTTCCTCTTTGGAATTTAAATATGATGTAATTTCTATAATCTGATTATTTGCATCATTTAATTTGTTGAATATTTTTTCATAATCCTCTTTTAATTTGTTGTGGTAGGTATTGTCATAATTTAAATTATCCAGCTCTTCTAAAATATCTTTTTTGTTATCTTTTAATGATTCTATCTCTTTATTTTTATTATTTATAATCTCATTTACCGTATTTTCCAGTTTGTCAATATCTGTTCCGTATCTTTTGCAATAGTTTTCTAACACCGCAAGGGCATTTTTATATTTGCTGTAAGGTTCTTCATACATTTCCATTTCTTTTTCTATTTTGGATTTTTTCTGCTCTAATTTGATATATTGCTCTGCGTCTTTCTGTATGTTCTCGATTTCTTTTAAAGTATCAATTAACTCTTTTTCCTTATTTTTTTTATCATTCATCAGTATTATAATATTATTTAATTTCCCCAAAACATCATTTAATTCCTTCCTTTTAGCATTTACCTTTATTCTATCATAATTGCCAACTATTTTCAAAAGATTGTTTTTATTTTCTAAAATTTCCTTTTCATTTGCATTTTTTAAATACTCCACACAAAAATTGTATTTGTTATAGTGCTTTTCTAAATCATTCTTTTTCTTTTCCAAATCTTCGATTTCCTTTTCAATGCTTACGTATTTGCTAATTTCCTTTCGGAGCTCATATAAATCATATATATGATTATCTAAATCCCTATTTATATTTTCTAAATTCTCCTTTTTTTCCTTTAATTTTCCGTATTTGTCTTTTAATTTATTTATTTCTTCAAGCTTCTTTTTTAGTTCCTTTAATTCATTGTCATAATTGTTATATTTTTTGTTAAGTTTAATTAATACCCGTTCTTCCTTTTCAATATCATTGTGGTATGTGTTTAGGAGCTCCTCCTTTTTCTTCCCATCAATATCTGACTGACACACAGGACATTTATTATCGGTTTCTTTAAGTTTTTCAATTGCCTCTTTCATCTGGTTTATTCTTGTCTCCTTTTCAACTATTAATTTGTTAAGATTGCTTATTTTTTCCATTAATTCATCATGCTCTTTTATTAGCTCATTTTCAGTATTTATTTTACTTTCGATTTCATCAAAATTTGATAGTTCTTTTAGGAGCTCCTCCTTTTTCTTCTTCAAGGTATCTATTTGAGAATTGATACTTTTTTCTTTTTCCTTTAATTTCCCAAAATCTACAAGTTTTGCATTTAATTCATTTAATTTTTTATTTAATTCTAAATATTCATAATAATATTTTTCATTATTTTTTAATTCTAGTTTATTTTTATTTATCTCGTTTAGTCGATTGTTTATCTCGTTCAATTCCGTTAATTTTTCCATTACAATATCTAAATTATTAAGTTCTTTTTTAATATTTTCAATATCTTTGTTTATTGTTTCAATGTCTTTGTTTTCTGGATTAAGGTTCTTTAAATTGTTTTCAATATCCTTTAAGTTATCTTCCAAATTTTTCTTTGTGCCTCTTAATATATTGAATTTATCGTAATATTCCTTATATTTTATAATCTCATTAGATAGTTCCTTTAATTTCTCTTCAATTTCATTGTATTTTATATATCCTTCGTTATTTTCCATTAAAATTTCACTGTATTTGTTAATGTCTATTAAGTCTTTATTTAAACTACCAATATCTTTTTCAAGAGTTTCTATTTTATGCCCTATTTCTGTCAATATTTTATTTAAATCGTTGAATTTTTTTTCCTTTTCATCATAATGATTTAACTCTTCTTTCTTTTTTGCCTCTAATTTTTTAATGTGCTCGTATTTATTTTGCAGTTCTTTTAATTCCTTTTCCTTATATGATATTTCTTCTTTTAAATTGTTTATATCTTCCTTTATAATATCAATTTGCTTCAACTCCCCCTTTATATACTCCAATTTACCATTGAAATTATTAATTGCCTTCCCCATCTCTTCCCAAGTTTTCTCGTATTTTTCAATGCCAAGAAGCTTACCAATAAGTTTCTTTCTTTCCGCTGGTTTGAGATTTATAAGATTGCTAATCTCCCCCTGTTTTATGTAAATTGCATTTAAAAATACCTCGTGGTCTATTCCAAGTATTTCCCTTACTTTATTATTTACTTCATTATTGCCCTCTGCATAAAGTTTATCATTTATATAGAGCCTATCCACATTACTTCCCCTTCCCCGTCCCCTTACAATTTTATACTCGTTTCCTCCTATTTCGAATGTGAGCTCTATTAAAAATTGGTTGGTTCCCCTCTTTTTTAAGTCCTCAATTCTAGCGCTGCCTCTTGCATATAGTGCGTAATTCATGGCTTCAAATATTGACGATTTTCCACTTCCATTCTGACCTATTATAGTGGTGATTCCTTTATTAAATGATATTTTGGTGTTTTTATGACTTCTAAAATTCTTAATGTCAATTCCCTTTATTATCATTATCCCACCGATTTGGTTATTTTAGTTATAGTTATAGTTAGTTATTAGTTATTTTATCGTTGCTTCATTATTTTTTTATTATTTTAATTATTTTAATTATTTTTATTATTTTTTATCTTATTCCTACCTATTTTTTTATTTACTTAGTATATTATGCTTAAAATGCTCAACAAGGTATGCACATAAGTCCCTATTATTTAAAACTTCATTGTATATTCCATAAACAAAATCTATATCGTAATTTTTGTTTTCAAGGAATTCCCTAAATATTTCATCAACATTTTTATTTTGAATGTCAATTATTGTATCCTCTGTTTCATCCTCAACAATGGATAATCTGCTGTAAAGTGCCTTTTTTTCTAAAATATCCTTTAAATGTCCAAAAAGTTCTTTAACAACATTGCAAATAACCACTGGATTTGATTTTGATTCCATTTCATTTATAAGATTTTCAAAATCCTCTTTATTCATGATTTTTTTATCTATTATAAAATCCCTGCATTTTATATCTATTTTATCCACATCGTTTATATCAAAATCCCCTCCACTCATATCAACTAAATAAAACCCCTTTCCGTTCTTTTCATAGTCCCTGTATTCATCATAAGACCAAATTTCTGTGGAACCGCTGTAAGCAAAGACGCCGTTTGTTGTGTTTGCTGTATTTGTGTTTATATTTGCCGTATCATCGTTATTTACTGTTTTAAGGATTCTCTGGTGAATATGCCCCCCTGCATAGTAGTTAAATCCCTTTGGAAAGTTGTTCAGTTGGAGCTCATATATGGGCAAGTTTGAGTAGGAGTAAATACTTTGATGAAACAGCAGTATTTTATTATTATACTTTTTAGATTCATTTTCTATTAGTTTATAGTCCTCGAAAAGATTGTTTATTTTGCTTTTAAATGTGAAATCAGAGCCCCCTATAAATATTTCCTCACTTCCTTTTCTAAAAATATGGTATTTTCTGCTGACAAATGTTTTTAGATTATCGCCTAAAATACCCTTCAATATTTTGAAAGGAGAGCCTTTGGAATTTCTCTTTGGCAAATCATGATTGCCGTGAATAATATAAACTGGTATATTATGTCTTTTTAGTCTATTAAACCCCTCTATTGCCGTGTAAATTGCATTAATTGATGGTTCTGGACTTTCAAACAAATCACCACTATGAACTACAAAATCTGGTTTTATCTCAATTATTTTATCAATGCACTGGTTAAATGAGCTGTAAATATCCCGTTCTCGTTCATCTAAATTATACTGCCTGTATCCCAAATGGTTGTCGGATATATGGACAAACTGCAATTTCATCACCATAATATTTTATACTTCGTATTCGCATGTAATTATTCATGTGTAATTAATATACATTATTATATTATTACTTAGTTTATTAATTTATTTATTTTTCATCCATGGTGAGATTGTGGAATTAGGATTAAAGATAGAAGATGCTGTAAAATTGAACAAAGAATTGCAAAAGTATGCTTTTTATAAAAACGGAAGAATTAGAATAGACTTTAAGAATAAAGAAGCACTGTATCTATATAATAAAACAATTTTAAAACATCTGTTTGATTTAGATATGGAATTTCACAAAAATGCACTTATACCTACGCCTATAAATCGATATTTATTCGTTAAAAATGTATTTGAAAATAATAATACTAATAATCATCAAATAAAAACAGTTTTAGAGATTGGAACAGGCTCAGGCATAATTTCCATGATGATAGCAAAATACTACAACTGCAAAGTTTATGCAACGGAAACTGTAAAGGAATATATAAATATGGCAAATGAAAATATCATAAAAAATAATCTAAATAATAGTATAAAAATAATTGATTCAAATAATAAAATTATTGAAGGTATAGATGAGCTCACCAACAAAAAATTTGATTTAATTATATCCTATCCTCCTTTTTATGACTCCAACTCTGTTCCATCAAAGAGAAGTTTTGGCGGAGCTCATGCCACAGATGTGGAGCTCATAGGTGGTGGAAAATACGGTGAAGAATTCTCTTTAAAGATAATTGAAGAAGGTGTAAATTATCTAAATAAAGATGGATTAATTGCATTAATGTTTCCACATAAACCTGTGGAGAGAAGAAAAGCCGTGGAGAATAAAATAAAAGATGTAGGTTTAATATTAAAAACAGATGAGATTAAAACTGGCAAAAGAATAAGGCACATTATTAAGGGATATAAAATATAACATTATATTTAAAAATATCAAGAATATTAAAATTAGGTGAAAACATGGCTAGATGGACGGCATACAAAATTCATCCAGAAGAATTTTTAAATAGCGAAATTAATGAAAAAGCGTTAATAATAGATGGTAAAAGAATACACAGGGTTAGGCTATTGGGAGAAGTAAAAAATGTATCAGTTTCAACTATTATATCCTTTGAATTAGATGGCGTGGTTATCAAAGATTTTGAAAAAAAGGCAGAAGATATTGAAGAGGGGGATTTTGTAGATATTATAGGAAGAGTGGGGGAGTATGAAGGTTCAAAATATGTTGCATTGGAAGTGTATAAAAAGAGAAATGATGACAAAGAAAAATGGAAAGAATTAAGAACCCTTGAAATAGAAAAGACAAGAAAGTATTTAGAAGATGAAGAATCTACATCTCAGTATGGAAGTGAAAAAAGCGATAACTCCGTAGCTGATGAAGTATTGGAAGATATTTATAGTGATGAAGAATGTCCAAAAGATTTAATTTTAAATATTATAAATGAAAATGACGAAATAACTTATGAAGAACTAGCTGAAAAGGCTGGAATGGATGAGAAAGAACTCGATAATATATTGGAAGAGTTAATTGATGATGGGGAAATATATGAACCTAAAACCGGAGTATATAGAATATTATAATTATAGGTTAATAATTATAGGTTATTAAATGGGAATAACATACAATAAAATAAGTGGGGTATTATGAAAAAAATATATTTATTTGCAGGCGGTGCATTTGTATTAATGATTATAATGGTTATAGCAATGTGTTTATTTTTAATATCTGGTTCAAATGGATGGAACTTCAAATCAGGTGGTGGAAACATTGCAGTAATAAACATTGATAACATGCTTGTTTTAAATTCGGCATCCTCAGGAGTATTCAGTGTTAAAGAACCAAGTGTTAAAGACTACATCGGAGCTCTGGATGATGCAGAAAATGACCCAAATATTAAAGCCATAATTTTAAAAATAAACTGCCCAGGTGGAGAGGTTGTAGCAAGTGAAAAACTTGCAAGAAAGGTTAAAGAAGTTTCTGAGAAAAAAACCGTGGTAGCTTATGTTGAAACCCTTGGAGCTTCTGGTGCATATATGGCCATTGCTCCTGCAAATTATATTGTAGCTGAAAAACATTCTATTGTGGGAAGTATTGGAGTTAGGATGGATATGATTCATTATTATGGACTTATGGAAAAGCTTGGTGTGAATGCAACAGTCATAAAAGCTGGGAAGTATAAAGACATTGGTTCGCCATACAGACCGATGACTCCGGAAGAAAAAGAGTATTTGGAAAAAATGATAAATGAAACCTATATGGATTTTGTTAAATGGGTTGCAGAAAACAGAAATATGACAATAAATGAAACATTAAAAGTTGCCGATGGTAAAATATACTCAGGTAGTGATGCTAAAAAAGCTGGGCTTGTTGATGCCGTGGGAACAGAAGAAGATGCCATAAATATAACAGCAGAGATTGCAAATATATCCAATCCTAAAACTGTGGAATACACTCCATTAAAATCCGCTGGAATTTTCAGCATGATGTCAAATATAGTTTATAATTTGGGATATGGCATAGGAAAAGGTTTTGGTGAAACCGAAAAAAGTAATATTGGAATGTATTATTAATACTAAATATTAAATTACGGCACCAAATAAAAAAATAAGAATAAACAAGTATAATATAAATATAATTATAATATAATCACAAATAAACTAAAAAAATAAATATAAATAATATTTTACTATTTTTAAGGCCAGGTGATTACCTTTGGAATTTCTGGCATTTTTCCTATTTTCTTTTGCACCAATTCAGGCCAGTCGTCATAATTAAATCCATATTGTGCCAAGAAACCAATTACCCATCTTGTGAGACCATATCCTGTGCATCCAGTCCATACTTTTCTTCCTTTATAGTCTTTTATTCCAAATCCTTCAACAAAATGAGTTCCATGAACATTTGCGGATGTTACAGCCACCCCTTTTCTTTCATCCTTTATATGTGGCAACCATAATCTCATTTCATATTTAGGAACTTCTGGGAACTCTATACATCTATCCTCTTTTTTCCTACCTTCAAGATAGAATGGGTCATCTCCAACCTCTGTCCAATATTCCAAATCAAGCTTTTCAGCAAGTTTTTCAGCATATTTTAATGTTTCATCCCTGGTTTTTTCAACAAATTCTGGACTTCCCATCTCTACGCATTCTATCCTTAAAAACTCATTAACTCTATCAAGTCCTTTTGCACCGCCACCTTCCCATCTATATGTCCATCCACTTTTATCTACAAACTTTATAGGTTTATCTACATCAATGAGCTCATGGTCAAAGAATTGGTAGAATGGCTCACACTGAGCAGGTGCCAAAACATACCCTGGGTTTCTCAATAAATCATTTAATTTATGGATAGGTATCTCTTTTTTTATCATCATTTCATTTACAAACTCTCTGAACATTTCAGGGTCTCTTTTTGGAGGGCAGACATAATACATTCCCTCAGGAAGTCCTTCCAAATACCTCATTTTATACATAACTTCCAATGGAATTAACTTCGGGAACAGACATTCATCAAATCCTATTTTGTTGATACACTCTTCCATTATGAGCTCCTCAAATGCCCTAAATAATTTTGTCATAGGCGGAGTATAGAACCACTGCCCCTTTCCAATAAATCTTTTAACCCACCCAAGTTCCTCAGCAACTTCCGTTGGGTCTTTATCAAATGTAATTGTCCTTTTTGCTTTATACTCACTAACTATTGTTCCAGGAGCTATCGCACAGACATCAAAGGTTAAATCTTTCTCTTCTTCCTTTTCAAGTTCATTTCTTACGAATTTTATCGCTCTATCTACAATATTCCTTTTTAATTCACTATCTCCGATGTTTTCGAATATTATTTTTACGGCATTATTGTCATAATCAATCTCAGTTTCGCATTCTGGAACTTTGATGCCCTTTATAGTTTCAAGAACTTCCTTTTCAGCAGGTATTGTTATTTCATAATGTTCTATGACGATATCTCTTATACCTGTTTTATGTTTTCTTCCAACTTTTTCCATGATAGGTTTTTTCAACCTCATTATTGCCTCATGAGCTCTTGCATAAGTTCCTGATACGATGTTTAATTTTAATTCCTTTCCCTCAAAATCATAGCTTATTATCTTTGAAGCTTCATCTTCCTTTCCTTTTGGGACTCCTTTTAGAAATATTTCCCTGCTATTGTCCAATACTTCTATTATATCCTTTTGTGCATCCTCGTTCAATTCCTTGCTAAATATAATTTTCCCATTTAATTCAAACTTCATCATTTCACCGTTTTTATAAATATATAAAATTGATTAATGCCTTGCAATTATACGCATAATAAAAATTAAAAACTAAAAATTAAAAAATTCATTTAATGGAATATTCGTTATTTTATTTAAATATTTATCATGAGTTTATATACTAATATCCATGATTTTGGATTTATTAACTTCTATTTTTTATTTCCTCAATTATCTTGTCTGTGAGCTCAGTAGTTTTTAAATTTCCACCTAAATCTGGAGTCATATATCCTTTTTTCAACACTGATTTAACGGAATCTCTTAACAATCTACTTTTTTCTTTCATTCCTAAATAATACAGCATCATAGATGCACTTAATATTGAAGCTATTGGATTTGCTATGCCCTTTCCTGCAATGTCTGGTGCCGAACCATGAACTGGCTCAAATAATCCGTGTTTATCCCCAATGTTTGCAGATGGTGCCAGCCCAAGACCTCCTAGCAATCCAGAAGCTTCATCGGATAGTATGTCTCCAAACAAGTTTGTAGTTACCATGACATCAAACATCTGCGGATTTTTTAGGATATACATAGCAGTGGCATCCACCAAATAATTATCACTATCTATATTAAACTTTTTGTATTGCTCTCCAATCTCATTAAATATTTTTAAAAAGAGACCGTCAGTTATTCTCAAAATATTTGCCTTATGTATGCAGGATACTTTTTTCCTATGGTGTTTCAGTGCATAATCAAATGCAAATTTAATTATTCTGCTACTTCCCTTCTTAGAAATAACTCTTTCTGCAACAGCTATTTCTTTTTCATCGTCATAATATTCCCTATTAACATATAATCCTTCGGTATTTTCCCTTATAATTACAAAATCAATATCTTCAAAATTATTGATTGGTCTAACATTTGCGTATAAATCGAGCTCCTTTCGTAGTGTTAATATGGGACTTTTATACATCTTCCTTTCTAATTCATCAGGCTTTGGCGTAGTTACTGCACCAAATAATATTGCATCGCACTCCTTGGCAGTTTCAAGGGTTCTATCTGGTATAGCACTATTGCATCTCTTAAAACATTCATAGCCTGCATGTTCTTTAATAAATTCAAAATCTCCGAGCTCATTTAAAATTCTTACAGTTTCAGGAATTACTTCCTTACCTATTCCATCTCCTTCTATAACGCATATTTTATATATTTTCATTAAATCACCAGTGTGTATAAAATGGGCTAATTATATAATTATCGATAATTTCATCAAACTTAAAATCGTGTATAAAAGAGACAAAGAAATTATTTAAAAAATAGATGATAATTTTAATATATATCATTAACCATAGAATATTATTATATTAAGTTATATTCATAATATTGTTGATTAATTATACTTATTAATGGTCCATTAATAACTTTTGGTAATGCTTACACTGGACACTAATAACAATCAATAAAAAATTAGTGGTGTTTCCAATTTTGCATATACTAGTAATTGATTCTAATAATCTCCATACTACGAATTATTGAATTATAGCAAATGTTTAACACTGCCACAATTTGATTAATATTAATATATCATATTGTGGTATATTAATATTATAGTATATTATATGCTCGCAAATTTTAATAGGGAGATATTTATGTATGATGATATACCGCAAGAAGAACTTTCAAAATTATTTAAAGAATATTGTGAATTGGATTGGAAAAAGAAATCTGAGGCAGCCCGAATATTGGGACATATTAACGACATTAATGAGCTTAAGAAAATACAAGAGCAAATTATAAAATTAGCCCAGGATAAAAACTTAGCTACAAGAGTAAATCTAATGAACTCTATAAAGAAGCTCATTTTAGACCACCGCATTATTAATGAGGATATATTTGTTTTACTCTATTTTTGGGCCAATTCCTTCAACACCACAACATCAGAATTTGCCAAACAAATTATAAACTCCTTAAATGTGAATGTGATTGTCGACTACATCCTCTCATTATCCATAAAACTTTATTCTTCCAATCCTTATGAAGTAGCATATGCCATGGCATCCTTAGGATTGATATCAACAGTTACCCCTGAACACTTAACAAATACCCTCCCTGAGATTGTATTAATGTCCAACGGTCATAAATACAAGATACTTCAAGTGCTTGCTATTGAAATACTTGAAGAATTTAAAACATTGGATAAACATTATCTAATTAATTCGTATTTTATGGTATATCTAGAATACCATAAAAACGTTTTTGATACTACTGGTTTAGATAATAAATCCCTGAAATTCCTTAAATTTTTATATAATACGTATTTCAAAGAAACTGCTTCCAGAGAAGATATATTAAAAATCATAAATGCTCTGGAAAATAGGGAACCTTTTGTAAAATCCATTATTATGGCTACATTATATACTCATGCCGATGTTTTATATCAGATATTAAAGGAGGATAAAAAATTAAGTAATTACTTGATAGATGAAACAATAAGCTCTTTTAAAAATCCTGACCGGATGATTAGGCTTTCATCCATGTTTTTGTTTATAAAGTTGATATTCTTTGATAAAATATATATTAAAAATGAATACTTAGATATGTTTTTTGACAAAATCCTTGAAAATTTCAATGATAAATATATTGTAAAGGGATTTTCTCTTGAAATATTATACTACCTATTAAAAAATACAGAATCGAAATATATTAAAAAGAAAGTATCTGAGGTTATTGATAAAATTGATTTAAAAAGTATAATGAATGAAGGGCATTTATGCTATTATAATGGGTTATATTTGGCATATGAATTAAAAAAATATGAATGTTTCTCAGCAACATCTTCTCCTAATTTTAATATGGGTTTTATAGAGGAATTCAAAGATATGGATATATTGGAATTCCAGAAGCTGATTAAATCCCTATATATTGATACAAAAAGAAAAGGCTGGATAAATAGATACTACGCTGGAAAATATTTAGGTAATGCAATATATGCAAGACCCGGTTATGCATCCAATATGTTTGATATAATCGATAATATGTTGTATGACAACACATATTTGGTAAGAAATATGGGAATATGGTTATTGAGAATGATAGTTGAGTTAAACAATGAGACTCCAAATAATCTTATTATTAAATCTACATCTTTGTTTGATGATTGGTATTTCGGAAACCGAATCGAATATTTATTATTTTATAATATATTAATAGAGAATTACCCAAATAGTCTTGAAAAAGAAGAAATCAGAAAAAATATTATTTCAGCAATTATGACAAAATATTTAACAGATAAACATAGATTTGTAAAAGATATTAGCAAAAACTTATTGGATAAATTATTGATTAAATTTCCAGAATATAAGGAATTTTTAGATTATCATAACATATCTATCAAAGAACGTTTTGATTTAATTGAAAAATATTTAAAATTTCCTGAAACGAGGAAAGCCACCATATTGCTCGCCAAAATTGAACTAAAGCGACACATCAAAAAGGGCGAGGATAACTCCATTAGAGTGATTTTAAAAGTCTTTGAGAATAATATCTACGAAGAAATAATATATATTCTTCCAGAGATCATTGCATTGAAAGGAAAATCTGAAATAGCTAAAAAGATTGTTGAGGATTACATATCAAAATACCCCACATTACCAAAAGAGATGGATGATATTACATATCGTTTTATTGAGGAACCCATATTTAAAATAAGAAATACTCACTTAAAAAAATTATTAAGATTTATCAAGGAAGGATTGATAATAAGCGATAAGTTATTAAACAGAGTTAAAGAATTAATAATATATGAACGTGTAGTTGAGGAAAATATCAATCTTGCATTATCAATACTTGAAGAAATAAATGAACCTGAAAGTGTAGCCATAATTAAAGAAAAAAGGGAATTAATAGAACATCTGAAAAAGAATCCATTAAATCTTGATAAAATCGAAAATGGAGATATTGAATGGGAAAAATACCATATCAAAATAACATATATCCCAACAAAAGATGTTATTAAAATTTTTGGAAGCGACGACATTAAAGATATTGTAAAAACGATTATTCACATATTAAATCTTGAAGAAGCAGTAATTTTGAAGATAATGGTCATGGATTTGTTAATTGAAGAGATTTCTAAAAATGGGAAGTTATTGGACGAATTATTGTCAAATAATATATATGACATACTATCAAAATTAGCATTATTGGATGGTTATGGATTATTATCAGAAAAAGCATTAGTATTACTTGAAGGAATAGCATTGAAAAAAGATAACTGGCTGAAAAATAATCTATTAAACAATCCTGGGAAAAAACCCACATTAAAAATTATAAGAAAATTTTTAAGACATAATACATCAATCTATGTTAAATTGGAAATTATTGAGGTTTTGGAATACCTGCTAAAAAATGACATTATTATATGTGATAAACACACTGCATCTGCATTTATATACACTCTTGTGAATATTGGTAACGACCAGCCATGGATAGTATTTAAAAAAGCTGTGGATGTTATTGGTTCCTGCCAGTATATACGAGAAGATAAGAAACTTTTAAGTAAAATCGTTAAAAAAATTATGGAATATATTGAGGCATCCACATGTCCTGGTGTTAAAGAATATCTAATGAAAGTTCTTGAATCATTAAATGTAGAAAAAAAACTTGATAAAGATATTGTCGAAGAATATATTGAAGAATACAGTAAATTAAAAAAATAATTAAAAAATAAAATTCATATTTAAATTATCTATTAACAACATTATCTAGGAAATATTTATAAACTTTATACCCCTCATCCGAGAGCTCCGGATGGAATGCTATTGCCATGTATTTACCTTCCCTTACTCCAACAATATTATCTCCCTCTTTTGCTATGATTTCAACAGCATCATCTAAAAGTTCATCTACAACAGGAGCTCTGATAAATACCGCATGAACTTTTTCGCCATCTAACTCAATTTCTTCTTCAAAACTTTCCCTCTGGCTACCATAGGCGTTTCTTTTAATGGTTATATTCATTAACTCTAAAAGTGGCTGTTCCCTTCCAGTTCCTTTTGAAAGCAATACCATACCTGCACAAGTTCCCAATATTGGAAAATCAGAGTTTTTTAAAGCTTCAATAAAGCCATATTTTTTCATAAGTTTCCCCATTGTGGTGCTTTCTCCACCTGGAATAATAAGTGCATCAATATCATCTAAATCAGCAGGTGTTCTAATCCTTTTTGGCGTGCAATTTATCCTTTTAACCATTTCTTCATGCTCTTCAATATCTCCCTGAATACCTAAAATACCTATATTCATACTCTCACCATTTATGTAAATAATATTAGTAAAAATAAAAAAACTTCTAAAATAAATAAACACCTCAGAGCTCATACGGTTCATCATATGTTATATATTATATATCAGCAAAATTTATTCATCACAGGTGTTTAATGATTATTATTATAATTATAAATTGTTCCCCTTTTGAACAATATAAGGTGATATGATGAAATTCTTAATACTCGATGGATGGTCGAACCAAACCTTTAAAAAAGGTTTGGACGAAAATTCAAAACTCACTTCGTTCGTTTTGAACAATATAAGGTGATATGATGAAATTCTTAATACTCGACGGATACACCGATGAACCTGCTGGACTTGGAGTTCCACCATATATAGGAACATATCCAAGATATGCCGCAGGTGTCATTTATAAATATAACTATGATGTGCATTATATAACTATCGATAGGTTAAGGGAAGAGATTAAAAAAGGATTTGATTTTAACAAATTTGATGTAGTCATAGTAATTTGTGGATTTCACACTCCTGGAAAATACCTGAATGCAAATCCCGCAACATTGAGGGAAATTGTATCAATTTTATATGATTTTAAAGGATTAAAAATATTAGGGGGTCCTGTTGCAACAAAATTTGGTTCATCGATGGAAGGGGGAAAAATAAAAGACGAAGAAAAGCTCAAATACTTCTTTGATGTCGTGGCTAGTGGAGACCTTGAAATAGTTTTATCTGATTTAATTGAGAATAATTTCAATATTGAAAAAATAAATCCTGAAAAATTAAGAAATTACAATCAAATAAAGGAATTTGCAATTAGAGGAGCAAAAATTGTAAAGCAACATCCTGACTATCCTTACATCATTGCAGAAATTGAAACATACAGAGGATGTTCAAGAAATACAAGTGGAGGATGTAGCTTTTGCACAGAGCCGAGAAGGTTTGGAAGTCCAAAATACAGAGATGAGAGAGACATAATTGAAGAGGTTAAAGAATTGTATTTAAACGGGATAAAATATTATAGAATAGGGCGACAACCATGTATTTTTTCATACAAGGCGAAAGATAGTGAAAAGGAGGAGCTCCCAAAACCAAATGTTGATGCAGTTGAAAGATTGTTTAAAGGTATATGTAATAATATTAAACCTGAGGTTTTACATATAGACAATGCAAATCCTGCTATAATAGCAAGGCATGAAGATGAGAGTAGGGAAATTGCAAAAATACTTGTAAAATACTGCACAGGAGGAAATGTTGCGGCTTTTGGTGTTGAAAGTTTTGATGAGAAGGTAATTAAAAAGAATAATTTATTAACCACTCCTGATGATGTTTTAAAAGCTGTAAAAATATTAAATGAAATTGGAGGTAGTAGGAGCTCAACAGGTCTTCCCTATTTACTTCCCGGCATAAACTTATTATTTGGATTAAGGGGGGAAACAAAGGAAACATTCAATATAAATTATGATTATTTAAAACAAATATATGATAGCGGATATATGATAAGGAGAATAAATATAAGGCAAGTTGTCCCATTTTTCGGCACAGATATAAGTATAAACGACATTAAAAAAGCAAAGAAAAGAAAAAAATTGTTTTTAAGCTTTAAGGAAAAAATCAGAAAGGAAATTGACAATCCAATGCTAAAAAGAGTAGTTCCAGAAGGAACTGTATTAAAAGATGTATTTGTTGAAGTTATGCAAATCAAAGATTTGCAAAATCCTTCGCTATCGCTCAGGATAAAGGAAAAGGAAACTCTTTATTTTGGGCGACAGTTTGGGAGCTATCCTATATTGGTTGGTATAATAGATAATGAATTAAAACTTAAAAGTTTCGTTGATGTTGAGATAACAGGATATGGTAGAAGGTCTATAACTGGAAAACCAATTTAATCGGATATTTTAATATTTTTTTATTAATTTTTATTATTTCATTATTATATATTCTGTTTTCTTGTTATATATGATATATCCCTAAATGTAGTAATTTAATATAGTTAATTTTTTATACAATTATTAATTAAATGTATTTACAAACATATTATTACCAAAAATTTTATATACCACAATTCAATACTATTACTAAGAATATAATTTCCTTGTGTTATTGATTATAACGGAAGTATAATTCCTTCAATGATAATAATCGATGGTGATGATATGAAAAAAAGTCTTCTTATAATAGGCATGGGTTTGATAATACTGAGCCTAACAATATCAGGATGCACTGAAAAAGAAAATACTAATGCCTCAATCCATGCCTATGTTGGAGCGGGAATGCAACAGCCTATGGATGAAATTGGAAAGGAATTTGAAAAAAAATATAATATAAAGGTTAATTATGACTACGCAGGTAGCGGACCTCTTTATTCAAAAATCCTTGCCTCAAATAAGGGAGACATATATATGCCCGGTGCATACTTCTATGTCAGTGAATTGAGTAAAAAAGGGTATATTATTGAATATAGCAATATAACAAAACATATTCCAGTAATTGTTGTTGAAAAAGGAAATCCAAAAAATATTACTTCACTTGAAGATTTAGGAAAACCTGGGGTAAAATTATCACTTGGTGAAGAAAACATTGCAATAGGAAGAACATTTAATAAGATATTGACCAAGGCAGAAAAAGATTATCCTGGCATAACTCAAAAAATAAAAAATAACACTGTTGTTAGAGGAGCTACTGTAAAACAAACACTACTTTATGTAGAGCTCGGTCAAGCTGATGCCGCAGTGGTTTGGAGGGCTGATGCTCTAAGCAGTGATAAAGTGGAAATAATACAAATAAATCCAAAATACAACATAATTAAAACTGTCCCAATAGCTATACTAAATACGACTGAAAATAAAGAAAACGCAAAATTATTTTATGATTTCGTAAATACCGAAGGAAAAGAGATATTCAAAAAATACGGGTTCGAAGTGATAGAATAATAATTGTTAATGGCAACATAAGTGGTAATAATGTAATAATGTAAAAAATTAGGGATAACATGAGAACAAATCTATTAAAATTCTTTTCCTTATCTGCTTTATCCATTTTTATTGTGTTAATTCTTTTCATTGTGCTGGCGATTGTTGGTAAAGTATCCATAGGAACACTTCAAGAAGCCATATTTTCAAAAGAAATCCAATTTGCCGTAAAACTTAGCTTAATGACTGCATCAATTGCTACTTTACTTGGTGTCATAGTAGGAGCTCCTTCTGCCTATGCCCTTGCAAGATACAACTTTAAAGGAAAGGAATTAATCGACAGTTTGATAGACCTGCCGGTGATACTTCCACCACTTATATCAGGTTTTGCCCTTCTTGTGTTTTTTGGAAATACATTGATTGGAAGAGTCATAACTGAAAACATAATAAATGTGGTATTTAGTCCCACAGGAATAATTGTTGCACAGTTCTTTGTTGCAACACCGTTTATTATTAAAACATCAAAGGCAGTATTTGAGGGCATTGATGAGAAATACGAGCATATAGCACAGAGTTTAGGAATGACAAAACTTAAAACTTTCTTTAAGGTTGTTCTTCCAATGGCAAAAAATGGTATTCTTGCAGGTATGATTCTTGCATGGGCAAGGAGTATGGGGGAATTTGGAGCCACACTAATGCTTGCAGGAGCCACAAAGATGAAAACCGAGACACTGCCTATTGCAGTATTTTTAAATATATCCGTGGGTAAGTTAGAGCTCGCACTATCAGTAGCATTTATATTTCTTGTAGTTGCAGTATTAACTATATTCTCAATAAAAACGATAGTTAAAATAGGCGGTGATGATTATGATAAATATTAAAGAAGAACTTAAAAAGATTGCAGAAGAAAATAATCTGTTGGATGAACCAATTGAGGCACGACCTATAAATGTTCAGTTAGATACTGCAAGAATAAGCGACTATCCGCTGTTAAATGGGAAAGAATTTTTATTAAGGGCATTTTTTAAGGGCTGTGTTGGAGATGCCTTTACAGGAGATTTAAGAGAATTTAAAGGAACTATTGCAGAGGTATTGGAATCAGATTATAATCCACTTGTTGTAGCAACATTAAATGCCGTTATGAAATACTTGGGACATATTGAAAAAACAGAGCACTGCACAAAAGATGAGCCTGAAATATGTGCAAAAAAACTTTCTGAATATCTATTGAATGAATATGGGAAAGATATAACCGTGGGCATAATTGGATACCACCCTGCAATAATTAAGCAGATGGTGGAAACATTTGGAAAGGGCAATGTGATAATTACGGACTTAGATTTTAACAATATAGGAAGAATAAAATATGGTGCTGTGATATATCACGCAGATATGAACGAATATTTAATAAAAAATTCCGATGTTGTTCTTTCAACAGGAAGCACAACGGCAAATGGAACGATATTTGATATTATTGAATTGGCTGAAAAATACAATAAAAGAGTAATATTTTATGGAACAACAGTTGCAGGTATTGCAAAAATGTTGAATCTTGAAAGATTCTGCGAATGCGGAAAATAATTTAAATATAATTTTATTAATTTCCCTTCATTTATTGTTCTATTCTTATTTTATTTATTTTTTCTTTTTCATTGGCTTTAATCCAAATCGAGGGATATTATGCTTGAAATTAAAAATTTAAAAAAGAAATTGAATAATTTTACATTGGAAATTAATAATCTTAAAATAGAAAATAATGATTACTTTGTATTTCTTGGATTAAGTGGAAGTGGGAAAACTACACTTTTAGAAATAATAGCAGGATTTAGAAAGGCGGATGAGGGGAAATTAATTCTTAACGGTGAAGATATTACTAAAAAGCCCATCAATGAAAGGAAAATTGTAATGTGCAATGGAAGGTATCTTTTTCCCCATTTAACAGTAAAGGAAAATATAGGATTCGGCATAATAAAAGAAAAAAACAATAAAAAGATAGAAAAAATTAAAAACATCTGTAAAATATTAAAAATAGAGCATCTATTGAATAGATATCCAAAAAATCTCAGTATGGGGGAACAACAACGAGTCGCCTTAGCAATGGCACTTGTTCTAGAACCTGAAATAATTCTCCTTGATGAGCCCCTGAGCTCCCTTGATAGATTGATACATGAAAAATTATTATATGAGCTCCGGGAAATATACAATAATTCAAATATAACATTTATCCATGTCACTCATGATTTTAACGAGGCAATAGCCCTTGCAAAACACATGGCAATTATAAGAAATGGAAAAATTGAACAGATGGGGACTGTTGATGAAATACTGAAAAAACCGAAGAATAAATTTATAGCAGAATTCACAGGGGTGAGGAATTTATTAAATGGAAGCATTAGGGAAGAAAATGGGAAATACATATTCAGCAATGGAAAAATAGATATTCATATAGATTATGAATGTCAATGTGGCGGAGCTCTGATAGGAATAAGACCCGAAGACATAATGATAATAAGCCATTGTAAATGTAATTATAGAAACGAAAATATATACTCTGGAAAAATCGTTGAAATATTTCCTTCCAGTTTATGCACCTATCGAGTAATATTAAATGTTAATGGTTTAAATTTAAATTGTGAAGTGGTTAAGTGCAAAGCTGATAAAATGCAACTCAAAAAAGACTCTGATGTAAATTTCTGCATAACTACTGCAATACCTATAAAGGAACTCTGATTTATTTTTTAGGTCATTAAGTTTGTCATTATAAATCATTACAAATTTCAACAATCAGCCAAAACACAATGGCGGTAAAAACAGCAACACAACAATTAATTAATAATTAGATACTTACTTACATGGCAATTTTGGTATTATCCTAATTAACCAATAAGGCAATTCTTCCGTTTTTATATATTACATTATTTACAACAATATTGATGCTATTGTCAATATACCAACCACATAAGCAAGTATCTCTACTGTTTTGTCCCCCCTGTATGGTCTTTTCAAATCATTTGAGAACTCTTCAATTTCTTTCAATCTTTCATCATTTTTCACTGGGTGTATGTTTAATTTTACGTTCATAATATCACCTTTTTTTAATTTATTTATTTCTCCTTGATTATAGTAGTGTAAAAACTAATATATATACTTTTTTGCTCATGATAAATCATGACAATTGTTTTTAATGAAAAATAATGACAAATAGGGCTTTTTTAATATAATGATTAATCATGATAAATTGAAATAATATATAAATAATGTGAAAATAATAAATGGATGAATGGTGATAATATGTTCAGCATAAAAATGAGGGCGTCAAAAAAGGGAAATCATATATCGGGAGCTGAAACCATTGTGGATGATGAAAAATATATAGAGCTCACCACAAATGAATTTATAAAAAGGGCATTATCCCATGAAAACGGAGCTCCGGATTTTATAAATATAAAGATTGAAAGAATCAATAAAAACGAGATAACATATATCAACCATTTGCCGATAAAAACCATAAACTGCAAAAATAAAGAGGAAGCAAGGGAAATAGCAAAGGACATATTAAAAAATGAAGGAATAAACGATGATTTAATAAAAAAGGCATTTAAAATAATTGATAAAGGAGGAATGAGGGGAGCTTCTATTTTAAATTTAAAGGGGGAAAGGTTAGAACCAGACAAAGAAAGGGGCGTAAGAGTTAAAAACATCTCCACAACAAAGGAATTAAAAGAAAAAATTTTAAAAAACAATATTGGAACAGATAGAACAGTTGATGCCATAGCAATTGCATCTAAGGTAATAAGTTTAGGTGTGATTGCTGAGCTCTGCACATCGGATAATAAATCATACACCACAGGATATATAGCCACAAAGGACGGGTATTTTAGAATTACCAATTTAAAAAGGGGAAATGAAAAGGGCGGAAGGGTATTTTTTGTTAAAAATGATGTAAATATCGATGATTTGATTTATAAATTGGAAAATAAACCATATATTGTTAAATAAAAAGGGATTCTTATGTTCAAAAGAGAGCTTCAAAAGGAAATTGAAAATATAAAAAATAACAATTTATACAGATTTTTAAGAAAAAAAGACAATACCAATAATATTTTAGATTTCTCTTCAAATGATTATTTATGCCTTTCAAAGCATCCAGAAGTAATAGATGCCGTAAAGGATGGTTTAAAATACGGATTTGGTTCAACGGGCTCACGACTAACATCAGGAGATATAAATCATCAAATATTGGAGGAAAAGATAGCAGAGTTTAAGGGAACTGAGGGAGCTCTGGTATATTCCACAGGTTATGCTACAAATGTTGGGGTAATAAGTTCTTTATGTAAAAAGGGAGATTTGATTTTAAGCGATAAATTGAACCATGCTTCAATAATAGATGGTTGTAGATTGAGTAAATCGGATGTTCTAATTTATAACCACTGCGATGTAAATCATTTAAGGGATTTGATTGAAGAAAATGGAAACAATTATAATAATTTATTTATTATTACGGATGGAGTTTTCTCTATGGATGGGGATATTGCCCCATTGGATAAATTAAAAAAGATTGCCGACGAATACAATGGAATATTAATAATAGATGATGCCCACGGCACAGGGGTTTTAGGGAATGGAAGGGGAACCTTAAAACATTTTAATTTAAAACCATCGGACAATATAATCCAAATAGGCACATTATCAAAGGCAGTTGGTGGATTGGGGGGTTTTGTATGTGGGATTGAGGAATTAATTGAATATCTTATAAACACATCTCGGAGTTTTATATATTCCACATCACTTCCACCTTGTGTGGTGAGTGGATGTATTAAAAGTTTAGAGCTCATGGAAAGAGGGGACTTAACTAAAAAATTACAAAAAAACATCAAAACAGCAAATAAGATTTTTAAGGAATACAACTTCATAAAAGAAGATAACCTAACACCCATTTATCCACTTATTTTTAAAGAAAAAACTATGGAAATTTCTGAAAATTTGATAAAGAACAATATCTTTTGTGTTGGGATTAGATATCCAACTGTTCCAAAGGGCTTGGAGAGGTTGAGGGTAAGTATAAATATAGGGCATAGTGAGGGGGATTTTGGGGTTTTATGCGAATGTATTAAAAAAGTTTTAAATTAAAATTTTTTTCTTCTTTCCATGCTTCTTCCCTTGCTTTTTCAAAGTCCTTTAAATCATCTTTTGTTAAATCCAATTCTTTAACTAATTTTTCTAATAATATTTTTTTCAATAATCGTTCCCTTTTTTGTAATTGTTTTAATATCTTCAATTGAAAGATTTTTAATATTTTCAGTTTCAATTGGCATAATTCCACCGAAATTTTAATATAATTATTTTTTATTAAACATTGGTATTAATGTAAATATATAAATATATGTTATAGCGAGGGGATTTTAGGTTTTGTGAGAAAATAAATTTAAATAATAATGTATAAAAAATAATATTTATTCTCAAAATTTGGGGTGGTAATATAGTATTTAATTTTATTAAAAGTATTTTGGAAAGATACGGGTTTTTTAGAATTTTTTTAGGACTATTGGGAGCATTATTTTTTATATTAACAATATATGGATTAGATGTATTGAATATAGTAAATCAATTGGTGGGAATTATATTGAAGTATTGGGATGAAATATCAAGATTATGCATTGGTTTTTTAACCATTGCAATTATACTCAATTATTTAAAATCAGTTAATACAATATTTAATAGTAGAGCTCATCTAAAGAATATGGATACAATAAAATCTTCTGAAGATGTGAGCGATAAATTAGATAAATTAGACTATAAATATAGATACTCAACATCAATTTACTGTTTTCTCAATGTTTTTTTATATGTATTATTTTATTCGATGAATTTACCAATTTCTAATTATATTATGTTATTCTTAATTAGTATATCGGTGATATTTCTAGTATTTCTACTACCGAGGTTTGGATTTTATAAATATGTTAAAATCTCTAAACTTATTTCCTTTTTAGTTTTTATAGGGATTGCAGGAGTTTTAATAAAATATTCTCAATATTTATTCGCATCTGATATTTTACTAGCTTTTTGTTATCTTGGAGGTTTGGTTATAGCAATTGCATATTATTGGAATAATTTAATTTATGAGTCCGGTAAATTTCATTGTGTTATTCAATTCCTATTAAGAATGTTTAATAATATATATTATTTTAATCCATTTAAAGATTATGTTATTGAAAACTACAACCATTGTAAAGATGAAGATATAGAAGTAAATGATAAAACGGATTGTTTTGGAACATTAAATAAAATAAATATGATTGAAGAAGGATTTAAAAATAAAATTCTACATAATCATAAAATTATAGCATTATATGGAAATTGGGGTAGTGGTAAAAGTAGTATAATTAGAACATTAATCGAAAAATTTGATGAATCTCGAAATTTTGATGAAAATGCTGAAATTAAAAGATTATGGGAATCGTTTAAAGATTTTATTCATATATTTAGACCTTCAATAGAAAAACATGAATCTATCTTGTGCATTAAATTTGACGCTTGGGAATATGAAAATGAAGAAAATATATCTTATGCCTTATTGTGCCATATCGTTAATGAATTGGAAAAAAATGCAGACGTTAAGTTTGGAATTAGAGCTATAAAAAATGAAGTTTTAAAATCGGGTGCAGTAGTTTTAAAATCTGTTGGTGTTAGTGTAGAACATTTTAATTTTAATTTTAATTTTGAATGCGATAGCGAAGAAAAATATAAGGAAGTAGAAAATTTAAAAAATGGGCTTAATAAAATTTCTGAGATACTTAGCGAAAATAATAAACGGCTTATAGTTTTTATTGATGAGCTCGACAGATGCGAAAGGGAGAATATTTTAAAATTTTTATCATCTCTTAAATTATTTTTTACCAGTGGAGGTAATATAAATTACATTTGTGCAGTGGATAAAGAAGCAGTAGCAGAAGCACTTGAACATAAATACAACGATGGAAAAAAAGCGGAGGAATATTTGGAAAAAATTTTTAATTTTTCATTTAACATGCCTAAAAAATTTAATAATGTGGAGAAATTTATTAGACAATATGAATATTTTAATAATGATGAAATTGCTGAAAAACTTGCAAAATTCTTTGAAGCAATTAATTTTACAATCCCAAGGCATTTAAAGAAGGTTTTAAATAAATACAATTATTTAGTTAAAATCAAAACATCAAACAAAATAGATAAGGATTTAAAAAATTTAATTCCTGATATAATAAGATATCCTCACATGATGCAAATATCTAAAATAACACTTTCAGAATATCATTATTATATTAAAAAAAATAAACAATTATATAATGAGTATATATTTGATACAATTTTTGTTTTATATTTTATAATTATTTATGAATTTTATTATAAAAAATATTTGGAAATAAGTAATATTGATGATAAATTAAATAATTATGCACAATATTTTAAAAACATTGGATGGGATGAATTAAATAATAGCAATCTTCATAATAAACCACAAAAAGCAATTATAGAACAAATATTAAAAAAATATATAGATAGTAATGAATTTAATAAATCTTTTTACAATTTGTTTGAAAAATATGATGCATTTAAACCATATAATAATGAGGAATTTGTGTTTAATCTATACGATGAAAATAAAACATACAATGAACTTGAAAAATTATGGTATAAAAATAAAGAACTACTAAAATTAATAAATATATTTACGCCAATGATTAATAATAAAAAAGGTGAATATGGTATTTATGATATATCATTAAAAAAAATAATTCCACCAATTGATAACTGGGAGTATGTGGATGATGAATTTTTAGAATCTCCTGATTATATAAGTAATTTTACTATTGATAGTAGTATGCAGTCATATCGTTATAAATGTATATCAGATTTCGATGCATATTCATATAATATGGATGATATGAAAGAAACAGAAATCAACAGTATGGTATATGATATGAGCAAAGATGCAATAATTTCAAATCTAAATAAATATATTGAACAATTTGAATACAAAAACAATGAAATTCTTATAGATTTTTGTAAATATTTAATATCTAATGAATTCTTTGAAATAATTGAAAAAGAAAAAAGAACATATAAAAACGATAATTATAACTTTAAAACATTATTTGAGATGGTGGAAACACTACTTTAATTTTTAAAAAATTACCATAAGGTAAATATAAATATTCGGCGATAGTATGAGCTCACCAATATTAAAACGAATTTCAAAAATGCCCGAAGAGATTCCCGAAGACAGAGGATTTAATGAAATTACAAAAGAAGAGCTGGAAAATAATTATAAAAAACTTAAAAATAAAGATTTTTAGGGAACAGAAGAAGAATTATTTGAATTATTGGAAAACTAAAAATTAAAAAAGTGATACCATGCTATTCATCACAGGAACAGATACAGGAGTTGGCAAAACTTATGTTTCATCCATTTTAGGAAATATTTTAAAAGAAAAAGGCGTTAATGTCGGGTATATGAAACCAATAGAATCAGGAGGAGTAGAGGACACAACAACCTTAAAAAATACACTAAATTTAAAGGACAGTTTAAATACAATAAATCCAATAAACTTAAAAAATCCACTATCCCCAAATATTGCCTTTGAGGTTGAAAATTACAATATATCACTGGATGAAATAAAAAATAAAATAAAAAACTCCTTCAATATCCTAAAAAATAAATACGATTTCTTAATTGTCGAAGGAGCTGGCGGAGTTTGCGTTCCAATAAAGGATAATTTTTTAATGTCTGATTTAATAAAATTCTTAGAGCTCCCCACAGTAGTGGTCTCACGACCTAACTTAGGAACTATAAACCATACGATTTTAACAGTGGAGCATTTGAGAAATAAAGGTATAGATGTTAAAGGAGTTGTCATAAACTGCATAACAAACTTGGATGAAGTTTTATACTATGAAAAAACCTTTGAAACTATTGAAAAATGTGGAAATGTGGATATAATCGGAATTGTTAAAAATAAAGAGGAATATGAAATTGATTTCAAGAGAATATTATAATAATTAATTAATTGCCTTCAATATACTTTCAGAAGATAAATCATCTATTTTGTAGTATTTAAATCCATATTTTTTAGCAATATTTTCCCCAATTCCTATTTTTACGAATGATTTTGGTTCAGTGTCTATCAGTATAACATTTATCTCATCCTCTGCGAGTTTTTCGCAAATCTCATAAACCTCAGTTATATAATCCTCCTTCATGGCAACATTTGGCTTGAAATCACTTATAAATACAACTACTGGAATAATATTTGGGTTTTTTCTCATGCTGTTTTTAATCACTTCATAAGATTTTAAAAATGCCTTTGAAAGTGGGGTTTTTCCACCAGTTGGGGTCTCCCTTAAACATTTCTCTGCGAGCTCGACAGAGGATGTGAATGGTAGGAGGAGCTCCGCACTATCCTTCCTAAATGTAATCATAGATACTTTGTTTCTCTTTTGGTAGGCATCCATTAGGAGGGATAAAACCGCCCCTTTTGCAGCTTCCATTCTTTTCATAGCACCCATGGAACCGCTTGCATCCACACTGAAAAGTATATTTGTTGAAATTTTTTTCTCCCTTACCTTTTCCCTTAAATCCTCCTTTTTAAGATATAATGCTACATTCTCATTGTTGGATTTTTCCCTTCTCTCTTTTTGATATAATGCACTTGCCCTTAGGGTAGCATCAAATGCTATATCATTTGGTTTTCCCCTTGGAATCCTGTATTTTATATACCTCCCTTTTTTACTTATACTTTTCACATGCCTTCCGCTTGAATATCTGCTTATGCTGTCTTTGAGCTGTATTTTTACTATATTGGGATTTATATTTCCATTGGCGTTAAACATCTGTTCTTGACTGTTGCCGTTGCCGTTATCGTCGTTATCGTCGTTATTATCGCCATTGGTGTTTTGGTCATTTTTATTGTTTTCATTTTCTGGACTATCTTCTTTATCATCATGTTCATCTTTTTCTCCTTCCCGTTCCTCATGTCCTTCATTGTTATCATTGTCGTGTTCAGCGTCATTTCCATTTAGTTTTTTTTTAAATCATTGTTGTTGTTTTCTTTTTCATCCTTATTCTCATTTTGATTATCGTCATTATTACTGTTATTATTATTTTCTTCAAAATTGTTTATCATTTCCTCTATTTTCTCATTGTTTAATTGTGGTGGTTCAAATGGTTTTCTTCTCATCCTATGGGGCAATGCCAAATCACATGCTTCCTTGATATCATCGCTATTAACATAATCCCTTCCATTAAATGAAGCTATGGTTTTTGCAGTCCTTGCCACAGTTATATCTGCCCTATTTGTGGGAATATTTAATTCTATACAAATTCTTGAAATTAATTCTAATAAATCATCACTAATTTTTACATCATCTAAAATTTTCCTTGCATTTTCTATCTTTTCCCTTAATTTAATCTGTTCTTCTTCATACCGACTATAAACTTCATTTGGATTTTTGTTAAACTCCTCAACTCTCTTAATTACCTCAACTCTCTGTTTAACATCATTCAGTCCTTCCACATCAACCATTAAACCAAATCTATCCAATATCTGAGGTCGGAGCTCCCCCTCCTCTGGATTCATTGTTCCAACTAAAATAAATTTAGACGGATGTTTAACCTTTATACCTTCTCTTTCAATGGTATTCCATCCCATAGCCGCCGCATCCAAAAGAATATCAACAATATGGTCATCCAATAAATTTACTTCATCGATATATAGTATATTTCGGTTTGCATCCGCCAATATTCCCGGTTCCAGTGCCTTTACACCTTCTTTTATCGCCTTTTCTATATCCAGCGTTCCAATTACCCTATCCTCTGTGCTTCCTATTGGCAAATCAACAACCTTCATTTTTCTTTTAGTGGTTTTTAATGTTCCCTTCTCACTGTTTTCTTTACATATATCGCACATATCGCCCCTTGGATTGCAGTTAAAAGGACAGTTCTCCACAACTTCAATTTCTGGTAGGAGCTCCGCCAATGCCCTAACTGCTGTGGATTTCGCTGTTCCTTTTTCTCCTCTAATCAAAACACCGCCTATTTTTGGATTAATTGCGTTTAAAATCAATGCTTTTTTCATTTTTTCCTGCCCAACTATTGCCGTAAATGGAAATGCCGTCATGAAATTACCTCTTTTTAAATTTTAACTATTATTATTAAACTCAATTTAATTATATCACAATTATACTTTAATTGTATATATTTATATCTTTCTTTTTAATTCTTCATTATTAATCATTATAATAATAACAACCTATATATAATATTAACCATTATTTTTTAATATTATTATAATAATTATATTAATATATTATGGTGAAAGTATGAAAAGTAGTAAAAGAAGTATTACTAAATATAAAAAGCAGGATGTTTCAATGACTATAATAATGTGGGCATCATACTGCTCAATAATGAATAATGCCTATGAATCATTGAAAAAAGAACTTAAACATAAATACAATATCAACCTTAATTTAAATATTTACTCCACAAGGGACATATCTGATAAATTAGACGAGTTTTTAAATGATGCAAAAAAATCCGATATTGTTTTTATGTATAGGACTTCATCCGATGAGTTTTATGACAATATAGAATTGAATTTTAAAAATTTAGTAATTACCGGTCAAGACCCAACATATTGGAATTCTAAATTATCCTCAAAAGCTTATTTATACACAGCTTATGGAGGCATTGAAAACTTTAAAAATTTAATACTATATTTATTGGCGAATAGTAGTAATATTGGTAGTAATAGTAATAATAGTGGTAATTTTGGGGAAATAGATTACAATGAACCAGTAAAACTTCCATTTCAGGGAATATATTTAAAAAATGAATCCTCCGATAAAGGAACAGTTTATGAAAAATTAGATGATTTCTTAAAAAACGGTAAGTTTGATAAGGAAAATACCATTGGTGTTTTATTTTCAAGGCACTATCTTGTAAATAATGATATGGAAGTTATAAATGAGTTAATAAATAAATTAAGCAGATATTTCAATGTCGTTCCAGTATTTACCTATGGGGCAAAGGATGAAGATTTAGGTGCATTAGGGAGTGGAGAGAGTGTTTTAAAATATTTCTTTAAGGATAATGTCCCCATAATCGATGCACTGGTTAATTTATTATCATTTCCATTGGGGACAGTTAAGGATAAACACACATTGAAGAAAATAACAGGCATTGAAATATTAAAGAAATTAAATGTTCCAGTTTTCCACCCAATAATGAGTTATTATAAATCCTACGATGAATGGAAAAATGATATTCAAGGGTTATCCTCTGAAATTGGATGGAACATTGCATTACCTGAATTTGAGGGAGTTATTGAACCAATAATCATAGGAACTACTGAAAAAAATAGGAGTTTGGAGAAAAAAAAGTCCATTGAAGATAGAATCGACAAGGTTGTTAATAGAATAAAAAGATGGATTGATTTAAAAAATAAGCATAAGAAAGATAGAAAAGTAATATTTATACTACATAATGCCGCATGTGCTTCTGTTGAGGCAACAGTTGGAAGTGCCGCACATTTAGACACATTTCAGAGTTTAATAAACATTATGAACAGAATGAAGGAGGAAGGCTACTATATTGAAAATATTCCAAAAAATGGGGACGAACTGGCAAAGATGATTTTAGATAAAAAGGCAATATCGGAATTTAGATGGACAACGGTAAATGAAATAGCTTCTAAGGGGGGAGCTCTACATCTAATGGATGAAACGGAATATATGGATTATTTCAATACCATTCCTGAAAGCGTTAAAAATAAGATATTGGATACATGGGGGGATTTGAATGGAAAGGACATTCCTGCATCTATGGTTTATAAGGATGAGAACAATAAAAATAAAATTGTAATCACTGGTTTGAAATTTGGAAATATATACATCTGCGTTCAACCAAAAAGAGGGTGTGCTGGTGCAAGATGCGATGGAAATGTATGTAAAATACTTCACGACCCCGAATGCCCACCAACTCATCAATATATTGCATCCTACAAATATTTTAATGAAATTGGAGATGTAATTGTCCATGTGGGAACCCATGGAAGTTTGGAGTTTTTACCTGGAAAAAATGTCGGATTATCCAATGAATGCTATCCAGATATATGTATAAACGATACTCCACATCTCTATATCTACAATTCAGATAATCCACCAGAGGGAACCACTGCAAAGAGAAGGAGCTATGCAACATTAATTGACCACATGCAAACAGTTATGGTTGATGCATTTTATAAAGAGTTGGAAACTCTGGATAATCATGTTAATGAATATTTAAAGGAAATGGATATATCAAGGAGACATCAATTGGAGCATTTAATCGTTGAGGAGGTTAAAAAAACCAATTTATTAAAAATTAAGGAAAAGATTGAAGATATTGAAAAGGACAGTAATAAATCCATTCATGGTAATTTTGATGAAATATTTGATGATTTAAGAAATACCTTGGAAATGATAAAAACATCTAAATGCAACGATGGAATGCATATATTTGGTGAGCTCCCGCAGGGGGATAAAAGAATTGAGTTTATAAATGCAATCTTGGAGTTTGATTATAAAAACAAAAATCTAAAAGATATCTCACTTAGGGAGAGTATAAAAAAAGTGTTAAATAATGAAGATGAAAATATAAGGGATAAAAATTTAAAAGAAAGAATAATTGACCTAAATAAAAAAATAGATGATTCAAAAGAGATAGAAAGCCTTTTAAATGGATTTGATGCAAAATATATTGAACCTGGACCATCTGGATTAATTACGAGAGGGAGGGACGATATTTTACCAACTGGAAGGAATTTTTATTCATTAGACCCATACAAAGTTCCAACAAAGGCAAGTTATAGAATTGGAGTTTTACTTGCTGAGAAACTTATAAGTAAATATTTAGAAGAAGAAGGCAATTATCCAGAAAATGTAGCCATGTATTGGATGTGTTCTGATATTATGTGGGCAGATGGGGAGGGGATGGCTCAAATACTGCATCTATTGGGAACAAAACCAAAATGGAAAAATGGTAAAGTTGTTGGAGTTGAAATAATCCCATTGAAAGAATTAAAAAGACCAAGAATTGATATAACATTAAGGGTAAGTGGAATTTTAAGGGATAATTTCCCAAACTGTATGGAAATTGTTGATGAGGCAGTTTCAAAGGTTGCAAAGCTTGATGAACCCAATGAAATGAATTTTGTTAAAAAGCATGTGATAGAAGGTTTAAATAATGGATTATCATTCAGGGAGGCGACATATAGAATATTCTCTTCAAAACCTGGAACCTATGGAAACGGTGTTAAATACGCAGTATATGCAAGTGCATGGGAAAATGAAGAGGATTTAAAAGATGCGTTCATGTTTTGGAATTCTTATGCCTACGGAAAGGGCGTTTATGGAGATAATGCAAAAAAATCATTTGAAAATATATTAAAAAGTGTAGATTTGACATTTAATAAAACTGTAAGCGATGAATACGATTTATTTGGATGTTGCTGTTATTTTGGAACACATGGTGGATTGACAAATGCCGCAAGGGTTATTTCAAAAAAGGACGTTAAAGCATACTATGGAGACACAAGAAATCCAAATAATGTGGAAATGAGGACTTTAAATGAAGAGATTGAAAGGGTCTCACTGTCAAAACTATTAAATCCTAAATGGATTGAAGGCATGAAAAAGCACGGCTATAAAGGAGCAGGGGATATATCAAAAAGAGTTGGAAGGATATTTGGTTGGAGTGCAACAACAAAAGAAGTTGATAACTGGATTTTTGATGAAATATACAATACATATGTGAAAAATGAAGAAAACAAAGAATTTTTTAGAAAAAATAATCCTTATGCTCTTGAAGAAATTGGAAGAAGATTGTTGGAGGCATATCAAAGAGGACTTTGGAAAACTGATGAAAATAATATCGAAGATTTAAAAAGAATATATATGGAGATTGAAGGAGATATTGAAGATACTTATGGAGATATTGATATTGGAGAGTTTCAAGGAGGTAGCATCGATATCGATATGATTTGGAAGGAAAAATTAAAGGCAAATTATTATGCACGATTTTAAATCATTTTAAATCATTTTTTAATTATATATAAATATTAGTGGATATAAATTACATAAATTAACTAAAATAAATAGTATTAATATTTAAGTTAGCAATCCTTAGAATTTGCTTAAATAATTAAAAGGGTAATATCATGAAAGCAGTATGTGTTTTAAGCGGTGGTTTAGATTCCGTTGTATCTATGATGGTAGCAAAAAAAGAAACATCAGAATTATATGCCATAACATTTGACTACGGTCAAAGGGCAGTATTGAGAGAAATAAACGCTTCAAAAAAGATATCTGAAATATTAGGGGCTGAACACAAAGTTATCAAACTCCCATTCGTAAAAGAATTTAGTAAAAGTGCCTTAACCATGGGTCAGGATGTTCCCACTATGAAAGAGGAGGAGCTCGACAACATAGAAAGGGCTACTGAGACAATGAAATCTGTATGGGTTCCAGCAAGAAATATGATTTTATTTTCAATAGCATCAGGATTTGCGGAGTTCGTAGGGGCTGATGAAATATACGCGGGATTAAACAAAGAAGAAGGCGTGACCTTTCCAGATAACACCGTAGAGTTTATGGAAAGGTTCAACAGTGCGTTGGAATATGGAACCTTAAACAAGGTTAAAATGAGAGCTCCACTATATGAATTAACCAAAACCGAAATTGTTAAACTTGGTAAGAAGCTTGAAGAGGAACTTGGTTTAGAGGTTTTAAAATACAGTTATTCATGCTACCACGATAACGGGGAAGATTTTTTGCACTGCGGAACATGTGAAAGTTGCATGAGGAGAAAGAGGGCATTTAAAGAAGCTGGTGTTGAAGACCCTACAAAATATATAGAATAAGAAAATAAATATTAGTATAATACACAAATAAATTTGGTGATAAAATGTATATCGGTAGATTCTTAGTAGTAGGAAAGACAGAAAATGGAAAACCTTTTGTATCATACAGAGTTTCAAGTAGAAGTTTTCCAAATAGAAAAGCAGTTTTAAAGGACAATACGGTATCAATTATACCTAATGATTTAAACGAAATATTTTCTAACCCATATATTACATACAACTGTATAAAAGTCGTAGATAATACAATAATTGCAACAAACGGTTCCCAAACTGATGTAATAGCTGATAAAATTAAACTGGGGCTTCCAATAAGGGATGCATTAGCATATTCCTTAATCACGATGGATTATGAAAAGGATGACTACAACACACCAAGAATAGCAGTAGTTTTAAATGATAGCGAATGTTATATTGGATATGTAAGACACGATGGCATGGGCGTTGAAAAGGTTGAATTGGAAAATGGAAAAGGATACTACATAGGAGTTTATAATTCATGTAAAATATCAAATAATCAAATTATAGATGTTGTTGGAGAAGAGCCAGAAGAAATTTGTAAATATATAATGGAATATAATGAATTTGAACATCCAGTATGCTGTGCGGCAGCTGTTATTGATGGTGGAAAAATAAAAATAGAAACATTATAGTTTTTTAGAAATTCTTATTTTTTAGTTTATTTTATTGTATTTATTATCATCATCTTTTCAAATATTCACAAACCTTTTCAAACATTAAATCTGTTGGGTCTTCGAGCTCTATACTGTTGTTTCTTTTCCCGATATTATCTATGACATAATTAACTATTCTATCAACAGATTTTGTATGAATCATCCTTCCCTTTTTTATTAGATACTTATCTACTCCAAGTATGTTCTCAGGATAGCACGAAACTGTTGGAACTCCAAGCACAGCAGCTTCTCTGTTCATTGTTCCTCCTGCTCCAACCATGGCGTCTGAATAATACAGCAATGAAATTGAATCAACAGTTTCTGGAACAACAACATTCATGGAGATATACAATTTTTTCTGTTTTTCATCTCTCGGGAATGCCACAATATTGCAGTCCATCTTTTTATTTAATTTTTTAATTATTTCAGGCAATATGTCCCTTTTCCCATTACAATAGGATGAATTGGGACTTGACCTCATTACAATAATTGGCAGGTCGTTATTTAACCCTAATTCATCAACTATCTTCGTGTTTAATGGCAAAATATTGTTTAATCTTGAATTTACATTTGCAACCTCACAGGTGCCATCGAATGTTAAAAAAGTTCTTCCACCCTGTTTTCTTAAAATAGTTTTATTTATGCCATCAGGGGTTATAATATTATTTACAATTGGCAGGGTTAATCTATTTTGAGCATCGGCATATTCGTTATCCACTATAAAAATAGATGGAATATTTAATCCAAATGCTACCCTTGGGAGCTCCACGGAATGTTTTGTAATGGCAACTTTTGGTTTTTTATCTTTTACTATCTTTGTCAATTCAATTATTCTCTTTGCCGAGTTTATCAATTTTTCGTCAAGACTATCCCCATGAGCTCCGACTGAAATGGGATTGTTCATGTATGTGTAAAACTTAATAATATTTTCCAAACTTTGAAACTTTCTCAATGTTATGAGATAATCAATTCCTTCCTTTTCGAATTTTTTTATGAGTTGAGAAAAATAATGAACATGAGGTGAGTTTGTTAAATCAATCCATACATCCATGTAATCACCGAAAATGAGCAGTATATCTTTTTATATATCTAATCTTATATAATAACCTAATTTATGAAAATTTATCAATCCAATATATGCAAATTGGTATATAAATATTACATAAGTGAGATATAAATTCTATAACTAATTAAACAGTTCATACCACCTAACAAAATTTTTGAAGATATATAGTTTAAAAGACTATACAATATGGTTCGATTATTTTTTAAATTAACTCGATATTATTAAATAATAAAAATCCCTAAGGCAGCTTTTTTCCCCAATATCTATTCCTGGCAATTTACAATTTTTCCCAGCCTCTTATGTTAAAATAAATATATGATATCAATCTTCATTTAAATATATGATTGTTATGTTTCAATTTTTCATTTGATTTAAATCGAAAACTTTATATATAAGATGGTTGTTTATAGTAGTGTATGTAGAATACATAACCATAAATAACTAACATTTAAATACTTTAAAAACAAAACTATATTTGTAATTAATAGGGTGATACTATGGAGATTAAAGAACTCGGTAAAAAGATGGAAGAATTAATGGGATTAGAATACCCAGCAGTTGCTGTAAAACTTGTAAAATCCAGCGAAGAAATACCAGAAGGATATAACGAACTTGAAGAACAGGCAAGACATTGTGAAATGATTCAAATTGCAAGAAAGGAGGGTAAAAAATTCTATGCTACAATTGATAAGCACATGTGTAAAGGAGGGGCTTATGCAATAGGTGTTCTACACGATGCACCAGAACCATTGGCAACAGGTAAATTATACCACAAATTAGGAAACTTTGCAACCGAAGATGGGGCGGTAAAAACAGTTGGGGCAATTCCAAAAGTAAAAGAACAGATGTATGCAAGCGTCTATGCACCATTGAGTGATGCAGACTTTAATCCAGATTCAATAGTTGTAATTACCTCACCAAAGAAAGGGTTGAGATTGGCTCAGGCATTGTTATATAAAGAAGGTGGAAGATTCCAGGCAGACTTTGCAGGTATCCAATCATTATGTGCTGATGCTGTTGCAGCTGTTAAAGTTAGAGGCGTAGCAAATGCAACACTTGGATGTAATGGTTCAAGAAAATATGCTGAAATAGACGATGGTGAAATGATATTCGCATTCCCACCATCAGAATTGGAAAATATAATCGAAGCATTAGAGCACTTTAAGGAAATTTGGGGATAAATATATCCCCTAATATATTAATACCTGATAAATAAAATAAATACAAAAATAAAGGGTGATTATAAATGGTAAAAATAGAGGTATTCACATCACCAATGTGCCCACACTGTCCAGCGGCAAAAAGAGTAGTTGAAGAAGTAGCATCAGGAATGGAAGGCGTAGAAATTGAACATGTAGATGTAATGAAAGAACCTGAAAGAGCCGCAAACTATGGAATAATGGCAGTGCCTACAATAGTAATTGATGGGGAGGTTAAATTTGTAGGAGCTCCTACAAAGGAAGCATTAAAGGATGAGCTCGCTAAATACTTGTAATATAATAATTACAATGAATTATTATATTACATTATTATAAGCAGTTGTGCAAATATATGACATAACTTCAATAAATTGTGGAGATTATGAAATTAGTCATTATTTGTAAAGACGATACTAAAAATAAAAAATCAGAAAATGAAAATTTAATTATAAAATGTGGTATATGCAGGGGAGAAGACACTAAAACCACAATTAAGATGATTATGGAAGATTATGGGGATGAAATAGACGAAATAGTTTATCCAAATTGTAATATTGTTAAAAAATAGTATTATTTGTTAAGAGGGTGATTATATGATAAGAGAAATTTCTGTTAAATGTTTAAGAAGTCCAGAGTTGCTAGTGGATGCAGTATTAAGCAAAATGAATGAAGGATTATTAATTGTCGAGACAGATGGGGAAGAACAGATAAAAGTTATAGAAAATCTTGTAAAAAAACTTGGATACAAGATGGAAGTTGATGGAAACAAAGTAAAAATACATGTTGGTGAGATTGTGGCATCAAAAACATTAAATGTAGTTGGAGCAACCTGTCCTGGACCTATAATGATGGTTTCAGATATTCTTGAAAAGATGGAAGTTGGAGAATTGTTGGAAATAACCGCAAGTAAAAACGCACTTACGGATTTGACAGAAGGATTAAAAGGTATGGGTCATGAGGTTTTATCTGTTGAAGAGCTCGGTGATGGAAATTATAAAATATTAATCAAAAAAGGAGAGAAAAAAGAAGAAGGGGCAGCATCTGTAAATATTGATGAAGTATTTATAATAAACACCACAGGAACGGGGAATGCAGAAAAGGCATACTCCACATTTATGATGGCAGATATTGCTCAAAAGATGAAATTAAAACCTACAATATTTTTAATGCTCGATGGTGCAAGTTTGGCACAGAAAGGAGAATGCGACAAAGTTAAGCATCCGGCATTTCCAAAATTAAGCGAATTGGTAAAAAATGCGCTTAACAGCGGTGTAAAAGTATATGTCTGTGAATTAAGTGCAGAATTCAGAGGCATCAGTCAGAAAAATTTGGAAGATGGATTTGAAATTGCAGGAGCTCCTACATTCTTTAACTACCTGTCAAAGCCAAATGTCAGACCAGTATGGTTGTAAGGTGATATTATGAACGAAATTATCTCTTTAATATCCTTGTCGGTAATTTTCGGAAGCATGCTTTCGGGATTTGCCACATTTAGGATGACAGGGATGAGGTTAATGCCCCATTTCGTAGTACTCATACTTGCATTTGTATTTACATTGGCCTCCCTGATAATTGATAATAATATTGTATTCTATATTGCAATAGCATTACAAATAATTACACCATTCACCATATGTGGAACGATATGCAATATACTAAAAACCCAATTCCAAAATACAGGAATTTATTCCGCACATTTAGGATTTATGGGAATTATGCTAGTTCTCGCAATTGGAAACCTATTAATTGGTTAAATTCTATTTTTTCTTTTAATTTTAAATTATATTACAGATTATATGTTCATTAGTTTTTACGGGATTTAACTACCTCGACTAATCAAAAAACCTGGTTTTACAACTCACAGTAGGCTTCGTTCATTACGGAGTTTGGCTCCTGCCTAGGGAGTCATGAAGTAAAAGTTATATATTTTCAAAAGATAATATCTTTTAAAAAAAGGTAGTAATATGTTAGAACCAATTGTTAATTTAGATATTAACTTATTATATTATATAAATAGCATAAATTATCATTTACTAAATATTTTAATGGTTTTTATAACCAATACAACCTATTTGTTCATTCTTTTAGTAATGGCACTTTTATTCTTCAAAAACAGGGAAGTATTTTTAAATATATTCATCGTTATGGCATTAATTGCCATTACTGCCTATGCCTTAAAATATGGTATAAATGAACCAAGACCTTATTTTGTATTAGATAATCTTCATGTGCTTGTGCCTATGGAAAACGAACCATCATTTCCAAGCGGACATACAACATTTGCATTTGGATTATGGTGTGCTATAACACTAAATTTAAAGAAAATGAATATTAAAAAAGAATTAAATATGACCGTTCCACTTGTTTTGTTAATATGGGCATTTCTTGTAGCTTTCAGCAGAGTATATGTCGGAGCTCACTATCCACACGATGTTATTGGGGGAATGATATTGGGTGTTGTAGGAGCTCTCATATATACTAAAATTATTCCCGATAAAATCTTAAAAAATACTGTATTTTCCTAAATGCTTTATATATGAAACGTGATTTTTCAGAGCCCCCATGAGCTCATCTTCATCTTTTGGAGTTTCATAATCTATATAAAATATATAATTTCCAAGCTTTCTTTTTGAAGGTCTCGATTCTATTCTGGTTAAATTAATGCCGCGGTTATTAAACTCTTTTAAAACATCGTATAAAGCACCAGGTCTATTTTCTTTTAATTCAAGTATTATTGTGGATTTTTGTTTAAGTTTATTATCGGCATGATTCTGATTATTATGATTATAATCATTGTTGGTTTCCTTATTTTCATTGGATTTAAGTTCGTTTATTTTTAATATGTTATCCAAAGATTTTGAATTCTCATTTCCAATTAAAATAAATCGTGTGGTGTTATTTGGATAATCCTGAATATCTTCATCAAGCACTTTTAAATTATACAATTCAGCAGTTTCTTTTGAAGCTATTGCCCCAAATTCTTCGTTTTTCATTTCAAATACTTTTTTAACAGCTTTCGCAGTGCTTAAAACTGGTATTGTCTCCCATCCGTGTTTTTTTATATATTTCCTACACTGTGCCAATGCCTGTGGATGGGATAATATTTTTTTTATTTTATTTTTATCATATCCAATTAAACAGTGGTTTATATTAATATCCACTTCTCCATATATTTTAACTGGAAACTCCAACAGTAAATCCTGTGTTAAGGACACCGAACCTTCTATGGAATTTTCAGAAGGAACCACGCCGTAAATATTATTATCTTCCTTTTCCATATCCACGAGCTCGAAAACTTCATATATGGAATTGCAGTAAATAATATCTTTATCATTTATTAGTTTTGAAAATATTTCAGCCGCTTTTCCCGTATAACTTCCCGCAGGTCCCAAACAATAAATCATATATTCACCATATTTCTTTTTTGTTTCTTTCTTTTAAATCCTTTTTTCTATTATTTTTCTATACTTTTTATCTTTTTCATTTTTATTTTTCCTTTTTCAGAACGACATATAAAAATTGACCTTTTCTTTTAAATATTCTGCCTAATTTACTGTCCAATCCATTGTAAAATACATTTGAGATTTTTTCTAAAATCACCGTTGGAAATACTTTTAAAATGGGCGGAATGAAATAAAAAGTTTTGTAATCTTTTAAATAAAATCCCTCAGTATTGAAATCTTTTAAACATAATGGTTTATGATATATTGTGAAATCATTAAAAATTTCCTCATTTATAAAACTTTCACTATTCACAACAACAAATATTGCGATTCCATCATTTTTTAAAACCCTTTTTATCTCATTTAGTGCATTTTTGTAATCTATTATATGCTCTAAAACATTTATACACAAAACTAAATCAAAAGAACCATTTTTAAAAGGAAGATTTGAAACATCTCCGCAGATTTTGTTTGTTTTTAAATTATGGATATTCTCAAATTTTTTTAATAAATTAAATGAAAAATCAAGATAAAGGGTATTCAGATTTTTTGTTAAATTATAAAAGGAACCAAATCCACATCCGCAATCTAATATTACAGCATTTTTTTTCTTTTTAATATTGTTAAAATCCTCTAAATTGGTTATTATATCTACAATTAGTTTTTCCTCCAATTCCATCAATATTTTAATATACTTTGGAAGGTTTTCCACCTCCCAATTTTCATAAAAATCTTTTATTTTTTTATCCGCCCCATTATTCATAAATCTCACAATTTAAGCTATAAACAATAGTATCCTCTGGAAAGAGATTCTTAATTTTTTCTTTAATTTCATCGAGCTCAGCACTACTTAACATCTCATCGATTTCTTTATCAAGTGTAAATCCACATCTGTAATAGTATGTATCTCCAACTACTGCCCCAATTTCTGGAAACTCCAATGACCTTGTGATAATATCTTCTCCAACTATTTCTATGATTCCCTTTAATATGTTTTCAAAATCTATTATTTCTTTATTGTAAAATACTCCATCAATCATAATCTTCATTTTTTCACCGAATTTATGTTTGTATTTTCTTTTCTCTGACCTACTCCCACGACTAAAGTCGTGGGGTTCTTTAGTAGGGTCTAACCCTACATGGGTGGCCAAACCCACTACCCCTATCTCCGTTTAGGAGATTCAGGGCTACGCTACATGAAAATACTTTTTTCAAAATATTCAAAGCACCATTAACATCAGCATTCAAAACCATACCACACTCACTACAAACATACAAACCCCTATACTTTCTATTGCTCTTTTTAACTACACCACAATTACTGCAAGTTTGAGAAGTATAAGCTTCATTAACCTGTTCTACTGTTAATCCCTTTTCCTCTGCTTTATACTGTATCATACTTACTAACCTACCAAAAGGTATCTTGTGTATTTTCTCGTTGTTCTTTCTACCAATATCAATACTTGAAATGCCCTTGTTTAACTCACCGATTACAATCCTTGAAACTTTGTTATCCACTGCAAACTCAACAATCATTTTACTAACCTTATGCAAATAATCCTTAGTATAATTCTTTTCTCTTACTGTTAAGCAGGATAATCGCTTATTATTCTTTAACTGTTTCCGTGTTAGTTTGGACTGTAGTTCCCCCTTAGTTTTAGCAAACCATCGGAATTTAGAAATTAGTCTCCTTCCATCGTAGATTACTGCACTGCCCGTATTGGTTACTACTGTTGCTAAATTCTTAATTCCTAAATCAATACTTAATATATTACCTTCTTTGATAGGTTCTTGAATTACTGGTTTCTTATAGATTAAGTGAAGTATGTAGTAGGTTATCCCGTAGATAGTCTGCGGAACTATCTCAACTTCTTTAACTTGCATGGTATCAAGCGGTAGAGTTTTCGATAACCCTACCCATAGATACCTGCACTTGATACCATGCTTCTCTTTGAGATAGTTTTTAGTTTGTTTAGATAAGGATAATCTTAACTTATTGCCTATGATTTTGAAACCTTGCTTCTTCCATTTTACGGGAAAGTGTCCATCTTTTGGTTGGTATCGTGGTCTTTTAGTGTGTTGTTTGAAGTAGTTTTGCCATGCTATCGCTTGCGTAGCAAGCGAGCAACGAAAACCGAAGGTTTTCGTCTAATTGAGAGTTTTTGACATACTGCCTGTGCTGACTGTGAGTGCAGGTTTTTAAACCAGAAGTTATTCTTCATTTGAACATCTATCTTACTAGGTTTAATGTTTCGTTGTATTACTTCGTAGTTAGATACATTCCAGAGTTTTGATGCTGAATAGGTTAAATGGTTTATGATTGTTAATTGTTCATTATTTAAACTTCTGGTTAGGTTTATTGTCAGCACTCTGGTTACTTGCATGGAATTCACCAAATTTATATATATGCTATTATTCTAATTACACTCATATATTATGTAGTGGAGTATATAAAAAAATGATGTCCGCCTATCATCCAATCTCATAAGAGATTTTACAAAACCTTGTTTTGTATAACGATTAAAATCGTTGGCTTTCTCGGCGGTTTATCGTAAAATATTTATTAAAATACATTAAAAAATATAAAAATGAATATTAAAATAAAATATTAAGGAATAATTAAATTAATTAAAATCAGCACCCGCAAATATATTCCCTATCAAAATCAAATAAAACTTCCTTATCTTTTCCATCGGTTATTATCAATTGCTTATTTTCTATAACCTCACCACACACTTCGGCAGTTATATTTACAAATTCTAAAACTTCTTTTAACCTATCAATTTTATCCTCTGGTGCAGTGAATACAAACCCGCATCCAGGATATAGTTTTAACCAC